>SXMA01000026.1 GCA_005777515.1 Actinomycetota bacterium
ACTAAAGCTGCGCTCTTTGAGAAATCTGGACATCTTCAGTGGTATGCCGATGGAATGTATCCGCCAATGATTATGGATGAAGAGCACCATAGCGATGGCACAATCAAGAGAGCTGGCCAGCAGTATTACATGAAGCCTATGAACTGCCCCTTCCACAATTTGATATATCAGTCCAGTGCCAAGTCTTATCGCGATCTGCCACTTCGATTATTTGAATTTGGAACTGTATATAGATATGAAAAATCTGGTGTGGTTCATGGCATAACAAGAGCGCGAGGCTTTACTCAAGATGATGCCCATATCTATTGCAGTAAAGAGCAGATGGTTGATGAGTTAGATAGCCTATTAACATTTGTATTGAATCTTTTGCGCGATTATGGTTTAAGTGATTTCTATCTAGAGCTCTCAACTAGAAACCCTGAGAAATCAATTGGCCAGGAGAGTGATTGGCAAGATGCAACTGCAGCTCTGGCTAGCGCCGCTGCAAAGCAGAATTTAGAGTTGGTCCAAGATCCTGGCGGGGCAGCCTTCTATGGTCCAAAGATTTCAGTTCAGGCAAAAGATGCCATTGGCAGAACCTGGCAGATGTCGACAATCCAAGTTGATTTCCAACTTCCGGAGCGTTTTGATCTTGGCTACACCGCATCAGATGGCACTCGCGCTCGACCAGTAATGATTCATAGAGCCCTCTTTGGTTCAATTGAGCGCTTCTTCGGGGTATTAACCGAGCATTACGCAGGGGCTTTTCCGCCCTGGCTTGCGCCAATTCAAGTTAGGGCGATTCCAGTGGCAGAGGCCTTTAATTCCTATCTTGAAAAGATTGTTTCAGATATGAAAAAACTTGGAATTAGAGCTGAAATTGATGCATCAGATGATCGAATGCAGAAGAAGATTAGAAATGCTCAGAACGAGAAGATTCCATTCATGATGATTGCTGGTGAAGAAGATGTTAACTCCGGAGCGGTTTCATTCCGCTATCGAAATGGTGAACAGAAAAATGGAATTGCCCTCTCTGATGCAGTTGCTGAAATTCAATCGGCGATAAGTAATCGAAAGCAGGTTTAGCTCTTCATGGCTTCTGAATCAAGCGGGGGAGCAGGCATGCCTGATCGTTGGGAGCGGCTCTGGGCTCCTCATCGCATGGCATATCTAGCTGGGGAAAATAGGCCCAAGGCTGACAATGATGTGGCCTGCCCTTTCTGTGAAATTTTAAAGATGAGTGATGAGAAGGCTTTCATTGTGGCAAGAGGTAAAGAGGTCTATGCAGTATTAAATCTCTATCCCTATAACGCAGGCCACATGCTTATCTGTAGCAATCGCCATGTCGCGGATTTAACAGAGCTAAGCGATAGCGAACGCAATGAGATGCAGGAATTCACCTCTCATGCCATGAAAGTTCTTCGCAAAGTTTCAAATTGTGGTGGATTTAATATTGGTCTAAATCAAGGCGCTTTATCTGGTGCTGGAATTGCTGATCATATCCATCAACATATTGTTCCCCGCTGGTTTGGTGATGCCAACTTCATGCCAATAATTGGGCAGACCAAAGTGCTTCCAAAATTACTCAGTCAGACTAGAGATGAACTCTCAGCTGCTTGGTAGCTCTAATTGATTTGGGCTAGATACTCCTTAATTTCAGCAATTCCAATGAGCTTGGATTCCATCACTGGAAGTATAGGAACCAAGAGGCCGTGAGCGAATGAGTCCGCTTCAAAAGCTGATAGTTGATCTGCATATTCAGAGGCAAACTCCTCGACCAAAGTTTGAAGCTCGCTATCTGCCATATACCGATTTGGGATAGCAGCTGAATAGTCGTGCACTTCTCTACTCTCTAGTGAAATCAAGCCAGTTGGCTCGCCAACTTCATCATGTAAGACTAAGTATGGCGTTACTCCCTGTTCCAGCACGCGATTAACTATAAGAACGATGTCGTCAAAGTCTGTCTCACTCATACTCAGTTTATTTACGATTACCATCCTTGGAAATTGTCTATCCATTGCATAGCTCCAGAGATCAATCATTCCTTTGGAGATTCCACTCTTGGTGCTTATTAGCAGGGCTATCGCACTAGCGCCCTTAGTTAATTGTGAAGCTGCCTCAACGCTTGTCTCTTTGGGGTTAAGAATTACCACCTTTATATCGCTAGAGAGTAGGGGGGCTAGGGCTTCTGGCTCCGAGGAAGCATCTGCTGCTAGCAGAATCTGCATGGCGCTACTTTTCTCAGGCGAGATATTGGGTTTGTCCATGGCTAAAGCCTACGATGTACTCAATGATTCAGAATCGATTTAAAGCGCCAGTCACAGCCTTTATTACCCCAAGCTGTAGGTTCTTACTAAAGATTGGAATAACTGCTAACTGGCTGACATTTATTGGAGCCTTAGGCAGTTCTGTAAGTGCTATATATTTTTTCTCGTCTGGAAATTTTTTCCTGGGAACTATCCTGGTCTCCTTATTTGCCCTAAGTGATCTATTCGATGGAACTATGGCAAGGCTTTCTGAGAGGGGAACAACTAATTGGGGGGCGTTAATTGATTCAACACTAGATCGCCTAACTGATGCTGCGATATATGCTGGAATTATTGCTTATGCCATTTCAGAGGACGATAGAAATCTAGCTCTGCTTGCTCTTCTAGCACTGATCACCGGGGCCCTGATTCCGTATATAAGAGCAAAGGCGGAATCACTTGGAATTGCTTGCAGCGTTGGAATCGCAGAGAGAGCCGAGCGTTTAATTATCATTTTGACTGCAACTGGCCTCTATGGGTTAGGTATTAATTTTGCTTTGGTAGCAGGATTATTACTTATAAATATCTTGGGGATAATTACCATAGCCCAGCGCTTATTAGTTGTAGCTCGCAGCTAGGAAGAAGTGATGATTAAGGATTGGTTAACCTACTTCCTTTATAGCGCCCTATGGCAGCTTGTTAGGGCGCTGCCCGAGAAAAGTGCTTACTCACTCTTTACATTTCTGGCCAAGCTTTCATACCGAAGAAATGGCAAGAGAGTGCAGAGGTTGCGCCGCAACTACTCTCAAGTTAGACCAGAGGCGAGCAAGGCGGAGTTAGAGCAATTAGTTGAGTTGGGACTTCAATCAGGGATGAGATATTGGTGTGACACCTTCAGGATTTCAGATTGGGATAAAGATAAGATTCAAAAAGGCGTTCGATGCATAAATGGTGATTTCCTTTTTGAACCTGTGGCTAGTAAGCGCGGAGTAATTGTTGCCGTTCCCCACGCCGGTAATTGGGATCATGCAGGAGCCTACTTTTCTGCCCGCGGCCTGAAGGTCATCAGTGTCGCCGAACATCTAAAGCCAGATCGGCTCTTTAAAAGGTTTCTAAAACACCGAGAATCAATCGGTCTTCGAATTCTGGATCTCGATGCTGGAGTTATGGGAGAGCTTCGCTCATTTCTCAACCAGGGAGAGTTGGTTGCCTTAGTTGCAGATAGGGATTTAAGTAAGTCAGGAATTGATGTTAATTTCTTTGGAGCAAGAGCAAGAATGCCCGCTGGTCCAGCAATTCTGGCTTTGGAGACTGGGGCTGATTTAGTCACTGTCTTTGTCTCCTTTACTCAGGAAGGATTAGTTATAGATTGCGCTCCACCAATTAAGGTTGATAAAAGCGCCGAGCGAAAAGGGGAGATTTCTCGCGTCACACAAGCAATGGCGAATAGATTTGAAGATGCGATTAGAGCAAATCCAACTTCCTGGCATATGCAACAGCGCATCTTCATTGATAGCGATTTTGTGGAGCGAGCATGAAAATCGGATTAATTTCGCCCTATGCCTGGGATGTTCCAGGGGGAGTGCAAGCTCATATAAGAGATCTTGCTCATCATTATCTTGAACAGGGACATCAGATATCAGTTTTAGCTCCGGCAAGTGATGAGAGTTCAATAGTAGAAAACTTTGTG
>SXMA01000101.1 GCA_005777515.1 Actinomycetota bacterium
ACTTATCAACCAAAAAGGTCTGGGATCGCGTGAGTCTGCAATCTCAACCTTCAAACCTCTTTTAATCCAGAAGCGCAGCGCAAGATAGGCCTGCGGATTAATCCCAGCTCCACGGTGAAATGACATCTCTTCTTTACTTAAAACTTCTATCTTCCCTAAATATTTAACCTCAATGTTGGCCCTACCCGCCCTAAGTCGCTCTGTAGTGAGCTCGAGGGTCAATGCGGTTGCATAGTAAGAGTAGATAGTTGCTAAGGTGAGAATAATTGCAGTAACTAATGTGGCTTGATTTCCAAGTGAGGCCCAGATTGCAAGCAATATTGATAGATCAAAGCAGATAATTAACAGAGTCAGCCAGATTGGCCATCTCATTACCTCACGCATGAGGCGAGAGTACTTGCTTGCATTAGATAGCGCTTGCCTATCGACAGGGTAATCTTCACCCCATGTCACGCCAGTTAAATATTCAAGTTCCCCCAGGAGTTGCAGTTCCACCTCGACACCCTGATGCGCCGGCAAGTGGCAAATTACTCGGCTCTCATAATCCTGATTGCTATGGATGCGGCCCTAATCATCCTGCAGGTTTACATCTTGTTGCCTATGCAGGAGAGAGCATGAGCATCACTGCGCAATTTACAGTTACCGATTTACATCAAGGAGCTCCAGGTCTTGCCCATGGTGGGCTGCTTTCATGTGCCTTTGATGAAGCTTTAGGAAAATTAATGTGGTTAGTTAGAGAACCGGCAGTAACTGGAAAACTTGAAACATCATTTCTCGCGCCAGTCCCAGTTGGAAGCATTTTATTTATCAATGCTGAGATTACCGGCCAGGATGGTAGAAAGATCTACACCAGAGCTGAGGGCAGGATTGGTTCAGATAATGGGGTTTTAGCAGTTGAGGCGGCAGCGATATTTATCATTGTTCCCATGGAGCACTTCATTAAGCATGCATCAGAGGAATTTAAGCATGTTTTGAAGGAGCGAAGAGATTTATCTATTGATACTGAGTTTGAGATCAATCCATGAAAGTACTAATTACTCAATTAGATACCGGCCTTCCCATGCCCTCCTATGCAAAACCTGGTGATGCCGGAGCTGATATCTATTCAGCTATAGATATCACTATTGAGCCGGGCATGAGAGCTCTTGTGCCAACTGGTATCGCTATTGCGTTAAGTGATGGATATGCCGCCTTTGTTCATCCCCGCTCTGGCCTTGCTATTAAATATGGCGTTGGGCTGGTCAATGCTCCAGGAACAATAGATGCGGGCTATCGCGGAGAGATTTGCGTAATAGTTATTAATCATGATCAGAGCGAGAGTTTTGCAATAAAACGCGGTGATCGCATCGCGCAATTAGTTTTTCAAAGAGTTGAACGCGCTGAATTTGTCGCAGTGGAAGAACTTCCTGGGTCTGCTCGAGGTGGCTCTGGCTTTGGTTCAAGTGGGCGCTCATGAGTGAGAGCGAAGATAAAGCAAAGATTCTCTCTGCTATGGGGGGAGTAAAGGGGCTAATAGATTCTGGACTTCCTGCTCTGCTATTTCTTATCGCATTTAATGTCACAAAGGATGTTAGAGATTCAGCCTACGCAGCCCTCGCACTCTCGTTACTTCTAACGCTTGTTAGATTGGTAAAGCGCGAAACTATTCAGCATGCAATTTCAGGGGTGATCGGAGTTGGAATTTGTGCTTGGCTCTCCATGCGAACTGGAAAAGCTGAAGATTTCTATCTGCCAGGACTCTGGACCAACGCAATCTATGGATCTGCTTATTTAGTCTCAATTCTTATACGCTGGCCAGTGATTGGACTTGTCATAGGTCCTCTTCTAGAAGAGAACTTTAGATGGCGTAAAGATCCTGCTCGAACAAAGGTATATATAAAGGCGACCTGGCTCTGGGTTGGAATGTTTGCAATCCGCCTTGTTGTGCAATACCCACTGTATGTCAGTGGCAATGTTAATTTACTTGGAACAGCCAGGTTGGTTATGGGCTATCCGTTATTTATTGCAACCGCTTGGGCAACCTGGATAGTAATTAAGAGTGGTCCAAAGCTAAGAGATGACTTAAGAATTGATAAAGTCAACTAATCCTTTATAAAGCAAGCCTTTAGTGAAACCTCTGCCTCAGCAGTGGTCACAAAAATTAGTTCATCACCAGCAGCAAAAACATCATGATCTGCTGGAGTTATTACATGGCCATCTCTGATAATTGCCGCAAGAGAGGCATCTTGGGGAAGTGGTATCTCTTCAACTGATTTTCCAATGCAAGATGAGGTATCAGGAAGAGTTAACTCAACTAAGTTCGCTTCTCCAGCTTTCAGCGAGAAGAGCCTGACAATATCTCCAACTGATACTGCTTCCTCAACTAGGGCAGCAATAATTCTTGGAGTAGAAACAGCAACATCAACGCCCCAGGAAGAATCAAAAAGCCACTCATTTTTTGGATGATTTACTCGTGCCACTACTCTGGGGACTCCATATTCAGTCTTGGCAAGAAGTGATGACACAAGATTTACTTTGTCATCACCGGTGGCTGCAACCATTACTTGGCAGGTATCAAGCTTGGCTTTATCAAGCGAACTTATCTCACAGGCATCAGCCAGGAGCCATTCAGCAGATGGAACGCTCTCCATCTTAAGAGACTTTGGATTCTTATCGATAAGTAAGACCTGATGGCCATTCTCAATTAGCTCTCTTGCAATGGCTCGTCCGGCATTACCAGCACCTGCGATAGCAATTCTCATCTTCACTCACCACTCGGTGGAAGGGCAAGGGATGCCTCTGTTGCGGCTAAATTTTTATCTTCTACCATTACATGGATCACATCACCTTCTTGTAAGACGGTATGTTCATTGGGAATCAAGCCTTCACCAAGCCTTGTCACAAATGCAACGCGAGCATCGGTATGTTGTTCTATTAATGAAACAGGCCTTCCATACCAATCGCGATGCAGAGCAATCTCAGCTAATTGCACTTTTCCTGATGCATCTTGCCACTCAGAGCGAGATCCCTGAGGCAGAAGCCTTCTCATGATTTGATCTGTAGTCCAAAGAACTGTGGCAACAGTCGGAATTCCTAGTCTTTGATAAATCTCAGCTCTGCCTGGGTCATAAATTCGAGCCACAACGCTTGCTACTCCGTAGGTTTCTCTTGCAACTCTTGCTGCCAAGATATTTGAATTATCGCCATTTGAAACTGCGGCAAATGCATCAGCCCGTTGAATTCCTGCTTCTAACAAAGTGTCGCGATCAAAGCCCATTCCGGCCACAGTTAGCCCATTGAAATCTGCGCCAAGACGGCGAAATGCTTCACGATCTTGATCGATTACGGCAACGCTATGGCCTAGAGCCTGAAAATCTTTTGCCAGGGTAGAACCGACTCGGCCGCAACCCATGATTACGACATGCACAAAAGGAGAATTTACACCTTTAGGCTAGATTCCCTCTAATCCACGCGAGGGATAGCACGAGAAATGAGTGCTTCAATGAACTTTTTTAGAAAGGTGCGCGAGTGCAAAGCGGTGATCAATTAGAAGTCGATGTCACAGCTATTGCGCATGGCGGTCACTGTATAGCGCGCTACGAAGGAAGAGTTATTTTTGTAAGACATGCAATCCCTGGAGAGCGAGTGATTGTTGAGATTAGCGATGTGACAAAGAGCTTTGCTCGAGGAAACTGCATCTCAGTCGTAAAAGCTTCTAAGTATCGGGTAAGTCCGCCTTGTCCATATGCGCGATTTGATGGATGCGGGGGATGCGACTTTCAACACATCGATCTTAGCTATCAACGAGAATTAAAGAGTGAAATTATTAAAGAGCAATTTAAGCGCCTTGCCAAGATGGATATTGAAGTAGAGGTTGAAGAGGTGAAGCCGAATCTACATTGGCGAAGTAGGATGGAATTTACTGTATCTGAAAATGGCAAAGTTGGTCTCTATGCCTCGCGCTCAAATCAAATAGTTGAAATTGATCAATGCCTAATCGCTCACGAGGATATAGATATAGAGAAGATCAATCAGGTGAAGTTGCCCAAATCAAAGCGGGTAGATGTTGCAATCACTAGCAAGGGCAAGAGCGCGGTAGTGATAGAGGGTCGAGAGAACTTGGAACTTATTCAGGAGCAGGTAGATGGCATTGACTTCTCGCTAAACCCAATAACCTTCTGGCAGAGCCATCGCATGGCGCCGACTGTTTTAAGCCAAGTAGTTAAGGATTATGTTCAAGCAAAGCTTGCAGATCACATCTTTGATCTTTACGGCGGCGCTGGGCTGTTTACCGCAGCCCTGTTATCTGATCTGGGAGTTGCAGGAAGAATCACCTTAATTGAGTCCGATGAGAATGCGATTATTGATGCCAGAAGAAACTTTGCCTTAGAGCCAAGAGTTGAAATAGTTGAAGCAAAAGTTGAGGCAAGCTTGAAGAAGTATCGAGCAGCAAATGTGGTTCTTCTTGATCCTCCTCGAGCTGGTGCAGGGGAGCGAGTCATTTCAACAAT
>SXMA01000102.1 GCA_005777515.1 Actinomycetota bacterium
GAGTTTGCTTTAGCTTCGCGCTGTTGAGCGGTGCGAATAATCGACATCGCAGTCTCGGTTGCCAGAATTTCAAACTCTTCCTTGCTTAGCCCTGTGATGTCGCGGCGGGAACGAAGATCGTTCAACTGGGATTCAAGTTCACGGATGCGTTCTAGCGAGGCTGATCCGGTGGCAAGATTTGTTTTACTGGCATCACTTTCTTCGCCCTTAAATCCGACCCATGATAAAAAATTCTTATCTGCCACTTTATTCAGCTCCTAATTAGTTCAGCACTTCTGGTAAGTACTTTCGGGGGGCGTGAATCTTCCCACGATTGGCTCTAGCTTGAAAATGGGGTGCTAATGGTGCGGGAGGTGGGACTTGAACCCACACGCCGAAGCACAGGTTCCTAAGACCTGCGTGTCTGCCATTTCACCACTCCCGCAAGAGTTGGAGGCGTAAGGATACCCAGTAATTGCCAGAGTCAAAAACCGCTGGAAAGTACTTAAATACTTAGCCTTTAAGTCGTGCTCGCTCCTCGCCTAGATACAGCATCAATAGTTGCTGAGATTAGAAGAACCGCGCCAGTAACCATGAACTTAATTCCAGCTGGATAGCCAAGTAGCGCCATGCCATTATCAATGACTGCTACAACAAGGCCGCCGAGGATTGCATCACTAACTTTTCCTTTACCGCCAAAAAGACTCGTTCCGCCAATAACTGCAGCACCTACTGCATAAAGAAGTGTTGAGCTGCCACCAGTTGTTGGTGAGATGGAATTTGCTCTCGAGACAAAGATCATTCCTGCAACTGCTGCAAAAGCGGTACAGATCATAAATGCTGTAATTCTTACCATCTTGACATTAATACCAGCTCTGCGAGCCGCCTCAGCATTTCCACCAACTGCGTAGATATGAAGACCAAATGAGGTGCGAGAAAGAACGAAAGTGGCACCAACTAAAAGAACTAGAATTACCGGCACTACATAAGGAATTCCTCGAAGACTTACTAAATCTGGATTATTGCTTCGCTCTACAGTTAAGGCCCAGGTAGCTATAGTTCCAATAGCAATCAAAATAAAAGTCTTTATCACCCATAGTTTAAATAAATTATCCACTAGACCAGCTTTTCTGCGCTTTCTAAATTTCAGTAAGCCAGAGAGGAGATAAGCGCCAGCGGTGAGAAGGAAGAAAATCCAGCTGTAGGAAACTGAGAGATTCTTATTTTCTACAGCCAGAATCACTGGATCCTCAATTCGAATTGTTCCACCCTCTCCAACCAAGAGAAGTAATAGCCCTTGGAAAGCCAGAAATGTTGCAAGAGTTACCACGAATGAAGGAATCTTTAATTGGGCAACTAAATATCCAATAACTGCTCCTAGGAGAACTCCAGCAAGAACACTGATTGGAAATGCCAGATACCAGGGGTAATCCATCTCCGTAATCATGATTACCAATAGGGCGCCACAGACTCCTGCGGCATAGCCAGCTGAGAGATCAATTTCTCCAAGCAAGAGTACGAAAACTAGGCCCATCGCAATGACAATGACTGCGGCTGCCTGAGTGAGTAAATTAGCTAGATTTCCTGGCGTTAGAAATACCGAGCTCTGAACGCCAAAAACTATGCAGAGAACAAATAATCCAAGAAGCGCTGGAAGCGCTCCAACTTGGCCAGCTTTTACCTTGCTCCACCAATCATTAGCTGATTGCTTAATATTTAAGTCTTGGCTCATTTTTGCGCTCCAGTTGTTATGAGACGCACTACATCATTTTGATTTACTGAGTTCTTCTCCACTTGCGCAGCCATACTCCCCAGATACATCGCGGCGATGTTATCTGCTACTTGGAAAACATCATTGAGATTATGGCTAATTACAATAACGGCCAGCCCATTATCAGCTAGTTGTCTTACTAGTTTGAGAACTTGTTCAGTTTGAGCAACGCCAAGTGCGGCAGTTGGCTCATCAAGGATTACTACCTTGCTATTCCAGAGTACCGCTCTGGCAATCGCAACAGTTTGTCTCTGGCCGCCGCTAAGTGAGGCAACCTTTTGTCTTATTGATTTAACAGTTCGCACACTTAAGCCATCTAGAGTCTTTTTTGCTAACGACTCCATACTGGATTCATTTAGCGTGACTCCACTAATCTCTTCTCTTCCTAAGAACATATTATGGACAATATCTAGATTGTCGCAGAGCGCTAGATCTTGATAAACAATTTCAATTCCAAGTTCTGTGGCATCTCTTGGTCCTGAGATAGTTACTGGCTTTCCTTCAAAAATGAATTCCCCAGTCTCTGGGGTATAGATGCCAGCGATACACTTAATTAGCGTGCTTTTTCCTGCGCCGTTATCTCCAACCAGGGCGGTTACCTTTCCAGCATAGGCAGAGAAATCAACATCCTTTAAGACATGGACGGGGCCAAAAGATTTATTTACTCGCTTAAGGGAGAGAATCGGTGATGCCACTTTATTCCTAGCCTTAGTGGGGTTTAATAGTTCAGCCCGAGTAATTTAATACTCGGGCTGAACTCTTTTACTTCTTTTTAGCTAACTATTCCTCTAATACTTCTTAGATTCCGTTAGCTGTGCAGAGGTCTTCGATGCCTTCGCATACTGCTTCGCGTGTCTGGAAGCCATCAGCAATTACATCCTTGACGTTTGCCTTGGTGATTGAAACAGGAACTAGAAGAACTGATGGAACATCGGTTACACCGTTGTTTACAGATCCGGTAGCTGTGCTTGCTGTTTCGCCCTTTAGAAGAGCAATAGCAAGTGCTGCAGCAGCTTCTGCTTCAGCCTTGATTGCCTTGTAAACGGTGTTTGAAAGATCACCAGTAAGAATTGCACGGAGACCATCAACGGTTGCATCCTGTCCGGATACGCAAACCTTTCCATTGAGTCCGTTCTTCTTTAGAACAGCAACAGCTGCAAGGCCAAGGCCTTCGTTAGCTGAGACTACGGCGTCAAGCTTGCCGCCAGCCTTTGATAGTTGCTGCTCAAATATTGTTCCACCCTTGACGTTATCCCAGTCTGGAACAGCCTGGTCATCAACGAGTGTGTAATCGCCTGCATCGATTGATGGGCGAAGTACTGAGTCATAACCAGCCTTGAACAAGGTTGCGTTGTTATCAGTTGGTGAACCGTTTAGGTAGACAAGACGTGCCTTTGTCTTTCCTGCTCCATCAAGGCAAGCCTTGATGCCTTCACCTTGTAGACGACCAACAGCTTCGTTATCAAATGAAACGTAGTATGACGCTGAACCGTTAAGTGTTAGACGGTCATAATCAATTGTTGGTACACCTTGTTCTGCTGCCTTATCTTGGACAGCCTTTGCTGACTCTGAGTCAAGGTTTACAAGAATGAGAACCTTGGCACCAGCAGACAACATTCCATCAGCAATTGTCTGGAATGCAGCAGCATCACCATTTGCGTTCTGGATATCGACTCTTACTCCAGCAGCATCAAATGCAGCTTGTAGGAATCCGCGGTCAGCAGTTTCCCAACGTGCTGAAGATGCAGCATCTGGAAGGATGACTCCAACGAAACCATCAGAGGAACCTTCATCTGATGAGGCGCAACCGGTGAGAATGAGTGCGAACGATGCAACTAGTGCAGAGATCGCGAGACGGCGCTTTGACATATCTATTAGATACCTTTCGAAAGTAGTTAAAGAATGAACCGCAAGGGCGGCTCACCTGGGGTGAAACCTACTTTTACTAACCCCTCTGGCGGTAGTCGATATCTCAAATTCTGAGCGCTACTAGATAACACTTTGATAACAAGGCCCGTTCTTGAGTTCAAAATCAGGCCCTTTTTCTCGTTAACGCAAGAAAGAAGGTGGGGTCGGTAGCCTTATCTAGGTGTCGGCCTCTAATTCACCAAATTCGCTTGAGCTTGCCCCTCATCAAGTCCTTGCCGCTGCTATTTTGGAATCAGTCAAGGCTGCTATTGCAAAAGGTGATCTGCCGGCAGAGTTGAGTTCAATTGCGGCTCTTGATGAAATTACTTTGGAGCGACCAAAGAATCGTGGTCATGGTGATTATGCAACTTCAATTGCGCTCGCACTTGCTAAGCAGGCCGGAAAGTCACCAAGGCAGATTGCAGAGATTATTACTACTTCACTAAAGTCAAACGAGATTATTGAAAGAATTGACATTGCTGGGCCAGGATTTATAAATATTACTTTGGTGAAGGCTTCACAAGGCGCTGTAGTTAATGCCATCTATGCTCAAGGCGATAAGTTTGGAGAGGTAAAGATTCTCTCTGGAGTAAAAATCAATTTAGAATTCATAAGTGCTAATCCCACTGGCCCCCTCCACCTAGGTCATACCAGGTGGGCAGCAGTTGGTGACGCCCTTGCAAGAGTTTTAATCGCAGGTGGAGCAAAAGTAGCTCGTGAGTTCTATATAAATGATCGTGGCAATCAGATGGATCTCTTTGGTGCATCACTTGCAGCATCTGCTCTTGGCCAGGCCAAGCCTGAAGATGGTTATCAAGGGCAATATATAGATGAGCTGGCTCAAGAGATACTTGTAAAGAAACCAGAATGTAGAGAGCTAAGTGGGCAGAGCGCTATTGAGGCTTTTCGCGAAGCTGGATATGAATTGCAATTAGCGCAGCAGAAAAGAGTTTTAGACAACTTTGGAACCCACTTTGATATCTGGTTTTCAGAGCGTTCACTTCATAGCGGTGATGGCATTGATAAAGCTTTAGCAACTCTTAAATCGCAAGGTCATACCTATGAAAATGAAGGGGCCATCTGGCTTAGGACGACTGATTTTGGTGATGATAAAGATCGAGTCCTGGTTAAATCTGGCGGAGAGTTAACTTACTTCTCATCTGATACTGCTTATTATCTAGATAAGAGAAGGCGGGGCTTTGATATCTGCATCTATATGCTGGGAGCAGATCATCATGGTTATGTCGGCCGGCTTAAAGCAACGGCTGCTTGCGCTGGAGATGATCCGGAATACAACATTCATGTATTGATTGGTCAATTGGTCAAGATTATTGAAGGTGGCCAAGAGATAAAGCTCTCAAAAAGAGCGGGAACAATTATCACTCTAGAGGAGCTGGTGGAGAAAGTTGGCGTTGATGCAGCTCGCTATACCTTGATTCGCTATCCAGTTGATACTCCTATGGTTTTAGATATTGATCTGCTTAAAAAACGAACTAACGATAATCCTGTCTTCTATGTGCAATATGCCCATGCCAGAATTTGCGCAGTACTAAGAAATGCTAAGGATTTATCAATTCCTTATGGAGTCAATTCCTACCAAGCCGAGCTACTGACTCATGATCGTGAGCGAGAGCTATTAGGTTCTCTTGCAGAGTTTCCTAGAGTTGTTGCAAGCGCTGCCGAGCTTCGTCAACCTCATCGCATCGCTAGGTATATTGAAGAGTTAGCAACTCTTTATCACGGCTTCTATAACGATTGTCGCGTCCTTCCGCTGGGAGATGAATCGCCAGGTGCAATACATTCATCTAGAGCATCACTCTGTGATGCAACTCGTCAGGTGATAAGTAATGCTTTAAATCTATTGGGCGTAAGCGCTCCGGAGAAGATGTAGAGATGAGCCAAGATCTAAATCCTGCAATTTGGCCAATGAGTGCAAGACGAGTAAATGGTGAAATCACAATTGGAGATATCTCTGTTAGCGATTTAGCAGATGAGTTTGAAACGCCTGCATTTATTCTTGATGAATCAGACTTTAAAGCCAGAGCAGGCCTCTGGGCTAAAGCTCTACAGGAGGTATTTGGCGCAAATGCTGGAACTGCTTACTACGCAGCAAAGTCCTTTATCTCAACTCAAGTTGCGCGCTGGATAGAGCAGGCTGGCCTTGGACTTGATGTCTGCACTGATGGTGAATTAGCGGTAGCAATTTCTGCCAATTTCCCAGCTAAAAAAATTGAATTACATGGAAATAACAAGTCAGAGTCAGAAATTGCTGCAGCCATTGATTACGGGGTTGGAGTAATTGTTATTGATTCACTGCAGGAAATAGATCGTGTAGCCAGAATCGCACATGAAAAGTCAGTCACGCAAGCAGTATTACTCCGTCTAAATCCTGGAGTTGATGCTGACACCCATGAAGCTATTTCCACTGGACATGAAGATGTGAAATTTGGATTTTCAATTGCATCAGGGGCGGCATGGGATGCGATCTTGTCTGTGAAGAAACATGATTCTCTTGAGCTAAGGGGATTACATGCTCATATTGGTTCGCAGATATTTACGCCAGATTCTTTTGAATTAAGCGCTTCAAGGCTTATCGCAGTCCTTGCTAAATACCGGGATGAGTTTGGAGCCGAACTAGCAGAATTAGATCTTGGCGGCGGTTATGCGATTGCATATGTTGAAGGTGATAAACCAAGTTCTGCTAATCAAGTGTTAAGCGTTATTGCGAAAAGAGTTAAGCTGGAGTGTGACAAAGCTCTGCTAAAGATTCCTAGAATCTCTATTGAACCTGGTCGAGTAATTGTTGGCCCTGCTATGGTCACAATTTATAGAGTTGGAACAACTAAAGAAGTCACTTTGGCAGATGGCTCAACTCGCTGGTATGTATCAGTTGATGGTGGAATGAGCGATAACATTCGACCAGCTTTATATGAAGCGCAGTATTCAATTGCGCTTGCAAATCGCGATAGCAGCGCCCCACTAAGAAAATCTCGAGTAGTTGGAAAGCATTGCGAGACAGGGGACATCATCATTAGAGATGTGCAGCTGCCTGGCGATATCTCTCCGGGTGATCTACTAGTTGTTCCTGCTACCGGCGCATATGGGCGCAGTATGGCCAGCAATTACAACCATATGACAAGGCCGCCAGTGATTTGCGTCCTTAATGGCAAGGCGCGAAGCATTATTCGCCGCGAAACTCATCGCGACCTTCTAGCCTTGGAGATTGAAGAAGAACCAAGACAGATCGGTAAAGGTGGGGCAAAATGATTAGCGCGCAGCAGAGTTTTAATGTCGCCATGCTTGGCTGCGGCGTTGTGGGCTCAGAGGTGGCTCGATTGTTATTGGCAGATGATGGCGATTTTGCTGCTCGATCTGGTGCTAGATTGAATTTAACTCGTATTGCAGTTAGAGATAGCAAAGCAGGGCGCGAGCAGATTCCAAAAGAACTTCTTACTCAAGATGCTGAATCTGTAGTTAGCGATCCATCAGTAGACATTGTTATTGAAGTAATGGGCGGAATAGAGCCGGCTCGAACTCTAATATTGAAAGCAATTAGCAACGGGAAATCTATTATCACTGCCAACAAAGCGCTGCTTGCCCAACATGGAGCAGAGTTATTTAGTGCAGCCGATAAAGCTGGGGTTGATCTTTACTATGAAGCATCAGTTGGCGGCGCAATCCCAATACTTCGCCCAATGCGCGAATCAATTGTGGGAGATCATGTAAATCGAGTCATAGGAATTGTAAATGGCACCACTAATTACATTCTTACCAAGATGGATGAAGAGGGATCATCTTTTGAAGAGGTATTAAAAGAGGCGCAGTATTTAGGTTTTGCTGAAGCAGATCCCACAGCAGATATTGCAGGCCATGATGCGGCAGCAAAAGCTGCAATTCTTGCAGGTCTTGCTTTCCACTCAAGAATTACTGCAAGTGATGTTTACTGCGATGGTATTAGCCAGATCAGCGCTAGAGATGTGGCAGTAGCAAGAGATATGGGATGTGTGATTAAGTTGTTAGCAATTGCAGAGCTCACCAAAGAAAATGAGATATCAGTGCGAGTTCACCCCACACTAATTTCTCGCAGGCATCCACTTGCAGCGGTTCGTCTAGCTTTCAATGCCGTCTTTATAGAAGCTCAATCTGCTGGGGAGTTAATGTTCTATGGCAGAGGTGCGGGAGGTGAGCCAACAGCAAGTGCTATTTTGGGCGATTTAATTGCAATTGCCCGCAATAAAATTAGAGGTGGCCAAGGCCATGGCGAGAGTGATTATGCAGATTTGGCGATTGCACCAATTGATAATGTGAAATCACAGTATCTGATAAGACTAGATGTGGCTGATAAGCCAGGAGTTTTAGCAAATGTGGCCCAGCTATTTGCTGCCAATAGCGTCTCTATCGAAACAGTAAGGC
>SXMA01000027.1 GCA_005777515.1 Actinomycetota bacterium
AAGCACGATTGGTATTGTGCTTCAAGCAGTGATTCTTATTCCAACCTTAAGAAAAACGAGTTTAAAGCTCTCTTTCCGTAGGGATTGGCGGGGAGTAGGACTTGATAAGGCCCTAAAACTTGCTAGTTGGGCTTTCATATTCGTTCTTATTTCACAACTTGGTTTTCTTATAACAGTAAATCTTGCAACTAGAGCTGCAGTTTTAGCGCAGGAGCAAGGTATTGATTTCGGGGTTGGTTATACCCCATACGCCAATGCTTACTTGGTCATGTTGCTACCACATTCAATAGTCACTATCTCTATTGTCACAGCCCTGCTTCCTGGACTATCCAAATTAGCATTTGATAAGAATTTGTCTGAAGTTAGAGATCAATTGAGTAAGGCGCTCCGGCTCACTGCAATACTAATTGTCCCTTCATCATTTTTCTTCTTCTTCTTTGCAGAGGAGATTGCTGGTGGGATATTTTTTGGAATCACAGAACAATCTGCAGAATATATTGGACGAGTTCTTGCTGCTATGTCTCTTGGCTTAATACCGCTTTCAATAAATTTGATATTAATTAGAGGGCTAAATGCTTTTGAAAATACTAAATACCAGGTGGTTTCTAATCTAGTTATTAACGTAGTCGCTTTGATAATTAGCCTTTGGGCTTACTTAAATCTAGATGTTGCGGATATAACCGTGGGGCTTGGGGCAGCCCTTGCAATTAGTTACTGGGTGGGAATCGTTTGCACCTATTGCTTACTACGAAAATATTCAGGTCCGCTAAATATCCCCTCTTTGCTGCTCTTTCATTGCAAAATTGCCATGATTGCTTTCTTTTCTTGCCTTGCCATCTCTAACTTGCAATCAAGGCTTGATTTGAAGGGGAATCTTTTCTCATTGCTTATTGTTCTCCTAAGCACATTTGCCCTTTATCTAGCGCTAGGGCGAGTGTTAAAGGTTTCGGAGATTAGCCAAGTATTAAAAGTTCTATTGCGAAGGTAGGGTGCTCTAGTGAGCGTTGATTACGAGAAAGTCCATGAGCTTGTAATTGTTGGCTCAGGTCCTGCTGGATATACGGCAGGGGTTTATGCCGCTCGCGCTCAGTTAAGCCCAGTTCTATATGAAGGATCAGTTACTGCTGGTGGCGCTTTGATGAATACCACTGAGGTGGAAAACTTCCCAGGATTTAAGGATGGAATTATGGGACCTGATCTTATGGATCAGATGAGAAAACAAGCCTCTCGCTTTGGGGCTCAATTAGTTACTGATGACATCACTGAGATGAAATTAGATTCAGATGTAAAAGTATTAAAAGATGGTTCTGGAAACACGATTAAGTCTCGCGCTGTAATTCTTGCTATGGGTTCTGCATATAAGGAAATTGGTTTAAAAAATGAGAAGCGCCTATCAGGACGAGGTGTCTCTTGGTGCGCTACATGCGATGGATTCTTTTTTAAAGAACAGGTAATTGCTGTTGTTGGAGGTGGAGATTCAGCGATGGAGGAGGCGAACTTCCTAACTAAATTTGCTAAGAAAGTGGTTTTAATCCATCGTAGAGATCAGTTCCGAGCATCAAAGATTATGGCAGAGCGCGCAAAGGCGAATCCAAAAATAGAGTTTCTATTCAATACCGAAGTAATAGATGTATTGGGAGAAGATAAAGTCACTGGCCTTAAACTTAGAAATGTACTAACTGGCGAGGAAAGTAGCTCTGACTTCACCGGTCTATTTGTTGCCATTGGCCATCTTCCAAGAAGTGAATTGGTTTTAGGTCAGGTCAAGACCAATCCTGAGGGTTATGTATTGGTTGAAAATGGGTCGACGAAAACTAATCTCTCTGGGGTCTTTGCCTCAGGAGATCTCGTTGACTTTACTTATCGCCAAGCGATTACTGCAGCCGGATCTGGCTGTCAGGCGGCATTAGATGCTGAGCGATTCTTGGCCGGGCACTAAAGAAAACCAAATACTCTTAATAAGGCGCTAAAGTTCGTAAATTAATATCAGTTAAAGAGAGGCAATAAGAAGATGGCAACCGAGAAAGTAACTGCAGCAAACTTTGATGCAATGGTCTTAAAAAGCACAACTCCGGTTTTAGTTGATTTCTGGGCGGAGTGGTGCGGGCCATGTCGAGCAGTTGGCCCAATTTTGGAGGAGATCTCCAATGAATACGGCAGTAAAATTAAGATTGTTAAGCTCAATACAGATGAAGAAGGCTCAATTGCTATGAAATATGGCATCAACTCAATCCCAACAATGAATGTTTTTGTTGGTGGAGAGGTCGTTAAAAGCATCGTTGGTGCTCGTCCTAAGCCAATGATTCTCAAAGAGCTCTCTGAGTACATCAACTAAAGAGCGATGATTAAGCCCGGCGATCACGGGGATGTTGTAACCGATGTTACAAACACCCTCCATCGCCTTGGCTTCATTGCAAGAACAAGCGACACATTCTCGGATGAGGTAGGCCAAGCGGTTCGTGCTTTTCAACAAGAGCGTGGTCTGACGGTAACTGGGCTAATTGATGAAACAACTCAACTTGCAATTAATGAAGCGCGATGGAAACTTGGTGATCGCTCTCTTAAATTAACTGAACCTGCTATGCG
>SXMA01000103.1 GCA_005777515.1 Actinomycetota bacterium
CCAGGGAAGAGCTTGGTGCGAAAATCAGTGAGAATTCCAAAGGCATAAACTTCGATTCCAAGGCCATCAGCGATTCTGGCTAACTGCTCAACTTGCTCTGGGGCGTAAAACTGGGCCTCATCGCAGATTACATAATCAATTCGTTTCCCCGTTGAGAGTTGGTCAACTACAAACTTATGAAGGTCCATCTCAAGTGATACTTCTAAAGCCTCTGAAGTCAACCCGAGACGAGATGAAATCTTTCCGCTTCCTGCTCGGTCACGATTGGTAAAGAGCAAACCAGCCCTTCCTCGGCTTTGATGATTGTGAGCGGTTTGAAGAGCTAACGTTGATTTGCCGCTATCCATGGTTCCGCAGTAATAAATCAGCTCTGCCATTTAATCGTCCCCAATACCTATGCCTTTAGAAGCGAGATGATTCCAACCTCGCTATGAGTTTTGCTAATCAATTTTCGTCCTTGCAGGAATTCAATCTCAAGCATAAATAAATGTGCAATTACTTTCGCTCCAGTTATCTCAACGAGGTCATGGCAGGCAAGAGCTGTTCCGCCGGTTGCTAGGACATCATCAACGATTATCACATTATCTGATTTATCAAGTAGATCTTTATGAAGCTCTAGCGCATCAAAGCCATATTCTAGGGCATAATCTTTTCGATAAACATCTCTGGGTAACTTGCCCGGTTTTCTTACTGTTACAAAACCGATCTCTAAAGCTTTAGCAATTGCCCCGCCCAAAATGAATCCACGGCTCTCAATTCCGACTATCGCATCAACTTTTTTGTTAAGAGAGCGTATTGATCTGGCAAATTCATCAATAACTACTCCAAAGCCAACACCATCGGCAAGCAAAGGGGTGATGTCTTTGAATAAGATTCCCGGCTTTGGATAATCAGGGACATCGGCGATCAGAGATAGCGCCCGATCTAGCGGAGTCTGATTGCTTTGAGCCACGGCGGGAGCGTATCTATAAAACGTGTCCGAGAGGGGACTTGAACCCCTAATCCCTTGCGGGAACTAACACCTCAAGCTAGCGCGTCTGCCAATTCCGCCACCCGGACAATGCGGGCATACTTTAGCCCATGAAACTAACTGATGCCCAGCGCATAGAACTAGAAGAAGATGTAGTCAAGCTCTGCCAGGAATTGATTCAGATTCCAAGCGTTAATTTTGGCGAGGGCAAAGGTGACGAGGAAACGGCAGCCAAGTATGTGGTTGCCAAGATGAGAGAAGTTGGAATAGAGAGCAAGATTTATGAGAGCGCTCCTAAGAGGTGCTCAGTAGTTGCAAGGATTGAAGGAAGAGATAAATCAAGACCTGGTCTTGTCGTAAATGGTCATCTTGATGTGGTCCCAGCAAATGCAGCTGATTGGTCGGTAGATCCCTTCTCTGGAGCAATCAAAGATGGATGCATCTGGGGACGCGGCGCAGTTGATATGAAAAATATGGACGCAATGATTCTTGCAGTTATAAGACTCTGGGCTAGACATAACTATCAGCCGGAGCGAACCATCGTGATTGTTTTCTTTGGAGACGAAGAAGCTGGTGGCATATATGGATCAAGGTGGATGGCTGAGAAACATCCAGAGGTATTTGCAGGATGCAGCGAAACAATTTCTGAAGTTGGCGGTTTCTCCCTAACTCTGCTTTCGGGTAAGCGTGTTTATGCAATCGAAGCTTCTCAAAAGGGAATCGAGTGGATGAAGATTACGGCAGAGGGAGTTGCAGGTCATGGCTCGATGGTCAATGACGCAAATGCTGTAACTCGCCTGACAGAGGCGATAGCAAAGATTGGGAACCATACCTGGCCGCAGAGAATTACCAAAACCAGTGATCTCTTCTTTCAGAAGATCTCGGAGCTTTCTGGAAAACCATATGATAAAAATAATCTGCAACCGCTGATTGATGAAGTTGGCCCGATGGGCAAGATGATTGGCGCAACGCTTTGTAACACCACAAATCCCACGATGCTTGAGGCTGGATACAAAGCCAATGTGATTCCGCAGAGTGCAAGCGCAGTTGTTGATGGCAGGACGTTGCCAGGCTATGAAAAAGAGCTTCTCGACACTGTTAAATCTTTAGTTGGCGAGCATGTCAAGGTTGAAAGCCTGGTCTCTGATATCCCGCTAGAGGTTGAATTTGGCGGACCACTTGTTGATGCCATGATTGCAGCGATCAAGTCAGAGGATCCAGATGGAATTCCAATTCCATATCTTCTAAGTGGTGGCACTGATAACAAAGCTCTAGCAAAACTTGGAATTGTCGGTTATGGCTTTAGTCCGCTTAAGCTGCCACCAGATCTTGATTTCACTGGTTTATTTCATGGAATTGATGAGAGGGTGCCAATAGATTCATTGCAGTTTGGCGCAAGAACTCTCTTTCACTTCCTTGTTAATGCCTAGATAACACTTATCTCATCAAGTGCTTCGCGAACTGGAACCGGCAGAGTTACTGACTCAGCGCTTAGGGCTCCGCGCAGCTGCGCTCCGGTCCTAGCTCCAATAATTGCCGATGTAACTCCAGGACAATCTCTTACCCAGGCAAGTGAAACCTCAAGTGGCGATAGTCCAAGGCCATCGGATGCAACCATTACCGCTTCAACTATCTTTCGTGAGCGCTCATCTAAATACGGCTCAATAAATGATGAGAAGTGTGGAGATGCTCCCCTTGAATCAGAGGGAAGCCCCGATCGATATTTACCAGTTAGTACTCCGCGGCCCAAGGGAGACCAGGCAAGTACTCCAACTTCTAACTGCCTAGATGCTGGCAAAATCTCTCTTTCAATTCGTCTATTGAGCAATGAGTATTCATTCTGAGTGCTGATAATCGGAGCTTTACCAAAGATTGGATTCTGCAGGGTCACAGCCCTTGCTAATTGCCAGCCGGCAAAATTTGAGATTCCAACATGCCTAGCCCTTCCAGTACTCACCGCGTAATCAAGAGCGCTTAATACTTCCTCTAATGGCGTCTTTTCGTCCCAGGTGTGAATCTGCCAGAGATCAACATAATCTGTCCTTAAGTGCGATAGCGATCGATCAAGATCTGCAATGAGTGAAGTTCGAGAGTTATCTACAACTCTCTCTCCGCTTTTAAAAGAAATTCCAGCCTTTGTTGCGATGACGATCTCATCCCTTGGGACCATAACCCCGAGAAATCCGCCTAGAACTCGTTCAGCATCGCCGTTGCCATAAACAGCTGCGGTGTCTACGAAATTTCCGCCGGCATCTAGATAAAAGCGGAGTTGCTCTGCTGCTTCATGCTCATCGGTATCCCGACCCCAGGTCATTGTGCCCAGGGCAAGACGGGAGACTCTAACCCCACTACGACCTAACTGGCGCAACTCCATGTGTTGACCCTAGCAAAGATACTTCGAAAAGAAGTAGAAGCCTGAAAGAGATAATCTTATGACTATGACAACTTTCCTACTTCTTCGTCATGCCCATTCAACAGCAAACAATGAAGGAGTACTTGCAGGGCAGTTAGAGGGAATCGGACTTTCTAAAGATGGGCTTGCCCAGGTAAGAAAACTTACTTACTCTTTTGAGAATCTCAAGATTAATCGAATTATTTCAAGCCCAATGCAGCGATGCCTTGAGACCGTGGAAGGGCTAGCCAGATTACAAAAGAAGCGGGTACTAATCGATGAGCGCTTAATCGAAATGAATTACGGCTTATGGAGTGGAGAGAAACTCAAGAAATTGAGCAAATTGAGGGAATGGAAGGTTATCCAGGCAAAACCATCCACATTTAGATTCCCGCAAGGGGAGAGCTTTAAGGAACTTGAAAAAAGGATTGAGTCACTGCTTATAGATTTGTCCAGAAAATATCCTAAAGAAACAATCCTTCTCATCACCCACGGAGATGTAATAAAGATCGCCGCAAGCCTGACGGTTGGCTCAGGTCTTGATAATTTTCAAAAGTTTGCCGTTGACCCATGCTCTCTAACAACGCTTTCGTGGGGCTCTAAGAGTCGCATCTTGCTTACCTTCAACCAGAAGATTGTCGATATCAAATCAAACAAAAAGAAGCGAAGAAGAGCAGGCAGTACTTTGGGTGGTTCAACAGATGTCGCATAGACGAATCTATAACCTAGATGAGGTTGATCGATTCATTTTAGGCACTGTTGGTCAACCAGGAGAGCGTGAGTTCTACATTCAAGTAAAGAAGGCTGGGCAGGTTTTCTCATTTGCCCTTGAAAAAGCGCAGGCTCAAGCACTTACTGATCGCTTTAAAGAGATGCTTCGAGAGGTGAAAAGCAGCGAGGGGGCAGCTCCCAGAGATAACGAAGCACTTGATATGCCAATTGAATCTGAATTCACTCTTGGGGTTATGGCTCTGACCTGGCAGACAGATTCTCAAATGATTAGATTCGAAGGTCAAGCTATTACCGGCGATCAAAGTGAAGAAGTTATCTTTGAGGAGCTAGTAAGTGATGAAACAGAGGGAGCCCCTGCCATCCTTCGAATTCGGATTACGCCATCGCAAGCCCGTAGCTTCATAGACCGAGCCTCAAGTGTGATTAAAGCCGGACGACCTCCTTGCATGTTCTGTGGCGCTCCAATAAATCCAGATGGCCATATCTGCCCCAGAATGAATTAAATGCTGAGCAAAGAAGATCTAATTTCAGGTGAATTGCTAGTTGAAGGCCGTTTGGTTGATGCATCAAATGCAACTCTCTTCGGAAGAGTTCTAACAAGTGATAAATCTAGTTTCGCCGTTGTCTATAAACCAATCGCCGGGGAGAGAGCGCTATGGGATTTTGCAGATGGAAATCTTGCTTCAAGAGAAGTGGCCTCATATCTAATTAGCGAGATAGGACAATTCAATTGTGTCCCATTGACGGTGATGAGAGATGGCCCTTTTGGCATGGGCGCGGTGCAGCAGTGGATTGATTTAAGTCAAGATCTTGATTTGATTGCTATTGGTCAGCAGTCCATTCCAGCAATAAGAAACATTGCGCTATTTGATGTCGTGATTAACAATACAGATAGAAAATTTGGGCACATTCTTCCAATTTCAGACTCAGAGATTCTCGGCTGTGATCATGGTTTAACCTTTCATGAAGAATTTAAATTGAGAACTGTGCTCTGGCAATACGCCGGCCAGCAGCTAGTTGAAGATGAAATCAAAAAGCTTGCGGCGCTAAAGGTTCGCATTGGGGGCGACTCTCTGGCTGCTTTTGAAGAATTAATCACTAAAGATGAAATTGATTCTCTTCTAGAGCGGATCGATATGCTGATTTCAGAGGGATTTCCTTATCCATCGGAGCAATGGCCCGCAGTGCCTTGGCCTCCAGTATGAGCGTGGATAAAAGCTTTCAAGGATTTGTAGGCTAGGGCCGTGCTTTCTTGGCCAGATGTTTATATGCCTCCTGCTTTGGCAGGTATCTCGCATCCAACTCTTACACTCTTTGACTCCTACAAAGGTAAAAAAGTTGAACTCAGAGACGAGCAAGTCTCAATCTACGTTTGCGGAATTACACCCTATGACGCAACGCATATGGGCCATGCAGCTACTTATCTAGCCTTCGATCTCGTAAATCGTTATCTGAGAGCAAGCGGCAAGAAAGTTTCATTTGTTGAAAATATTACCGATATCGATGATCCGCTTCTAGAGCGAGCTTTGCGGGATAGCCAAGATTGGAATGAGCTCGCAACCTCTCAGATTGAACTATTTCGAGAGGATATGACCGCACTTGGTGTGCTACCACCGGATGCATATCGCGGTGTTATCGAATCGATGGATGAAATAATTACATTGATTGAGCAGATGATTGCTACTGGCAAGAGCTATGAACTCGAGGGCGATATTTATCTAGATCTAGACCAAGTTGAAGGTGCGATGAAGAATCTGCCACTTCCTCTCGAGCAAGCGCTAGTAATCTTCAAGGAGCGAGGGGGCGACCCGGAGAGAGTCGGTAAGCGCCATCCTCTAGATCCCCTTTTATGGAAAGCCCGAAGGGGAAATGATCCTTTCTGGGCGGCTTCATTTGGAGAAGGTAGGCCTGGCTGGCATATTGAATGCACAGCCATTGCGCTAAGGAATCTTCCAAAAACAAATAGCACTTCAATAACTCTGCAAGCTGGAGGTTCAGATCTGATTTTCCCTCATCATTACATGACAGCTCTTCAAGCAAAAGCTCTTACTGGAGTTGAGTTTGCGAGCTGCTATAGCCACGCAGGAATGATTGGCCTAGATGGCGAGAAGATGAGTAAGAGCAAAGGTAATTTGGTATTCGTATCAAAGCTTCGCAGGGCTGGTGTTTCACCAGCTTTAATTCGTCTTGCATTGTTCGAGGGGAAATACGCAAGTGATCGGATGTGGAACATTGAGCTCCTAGAGCGAGCAGGCGAGCTTCTAGAGAGATTGCTTAGCGCTTTATCAAGACAAGAGGTTGCCCCAACTTTTGAGGTGGTTCAAGAAATCGTGGACGCACTATCTAATGATCTTGATACGCCGAGGGTGTTTGCGGCTCTTAAGAAATGGTGTGCAGAAACTGAAGGAGGCCAAGTGGGAGGAAGTCCTGGCGAGATATCAAGGGCCCTTGATACATACCTTGGAATTGCGCTTTAGATCCCTGGATTTCGTCGTAAGAATCGTTCAACTTCTCTAGCGATACTCTCACCAGAAATTTCAGGTAGCTCTGCAGAATCTTTTGAACTTTCAAGTTGTCTCACATAATCGCCAACCTCAGAATCATCTGCTGCCATCTGATCGACTTGAGCTTCCCAAAGCTTGGCCCGCTCTGGCAAATCACCTTGCGAGAGTGAAACTTCCAAAAAGTCTTCCATTGCATTTATAAGCGCAAGTGCCGCCTTAGGACAAGGGGGAGTGGCAACGTAATGAGGAACTGCTGCCCATAGAGATATCGCATCAATCCCTCTCTTATGTGACCCATCTTGAAGAACACCGATAATTCCAGTTGGACCTTCATACTTGGAAATCTCAAGACCGAACCGCTTTGAAATTTCAGGGTGAGCGCCGCTAACTGCCACATTAAACGGCCTGGAATGCGGAGTATCTGCAAGGAGAGCGCCGATGGAGATGATCATGGAAACTTCGTAATCATCTGCAAGATCTAAAAGATCTGAAACAAAGCTCTTCCAGCGCATTGAAGGTTCAACGCCTTTAACGATTATAAAGTCATTAGCAAGACTTGGGGCACTGACTGCGTAGACAAGAGTTCCAGGCCAGATAATCTCTCTGATATTGCTCTCATCGATTTTTATATGTGGCCTATTGACCTGAAAATCGTAGTATTCCTCGCTATCGACAACAGCGATTTGTTGATGTGACCAAATGGTCAAAAGATGGGTTATTGCAGATGTTGCAGACTCAGCAGCATCATTCCAGCCTTCAAAGGCAGCGATAAGAATGGGGCTTCTTAGGTTAAAGGAGCTCTCACTGAGATACATATGCAGAGCCTACGATAAACTCACTTCAGTGAGCGCATCCAAAATAAAAGAGGCTGGTTCGCTCCGCCTTGCCCTTGCGCAACGGGTAGTAGTTGCAGATGGCGCTATGGGCACGATGATCCAGAGCGCTAACCCCTCACTCGATGATTTTCAAGGATTAGAGGGCTGTAACGAGGTTTTAAACATTACCCGTCCCGAGCTAATCGCTGACATTCATAGACAATATTTCAGTGCCGGAGTAGATGCAGTTGAGACCAACACCTTTGGAGCCAATCTGGCTAACTTAGGTGAATATGACATTCCAGAGAGAATCTATGAGTTGGCAGAAGCTGGAGCTCGCATAGCAAGAGGCGTGGCCGATGAATTTACTATCGCAGATGGCAAGTCTAAGTGGGTTCTAGGTTCACTTGGTCCTGGAACAAAACTTCCAACTCTTGGCCACACCACATATGAAGAGCTCCGCGCTGCTTATCAAGAAGCTTCGCGTGGTTTAATCGATGGCGGATCAGATGCGCTTCTGATTGAAACCACCCAAGATCTTCTCCAAGCAAAAGCTGCCGTAAATGGCGCTAGAGCAGCAGTTGATAACTGCGATAGAGATATTTTAATTATTGCCCAAGTTACTGTTGAAACAACTGGAACGATGCTCCTTGGATCTGAGATATCTGCAGCGCTATCTTCATTGCAATCTCTCGGTGTGGATCTAATTGGAATGAACTGTGCTACCGGCCCTGCTGAGATGAGCGAGCACTTAAGAACGCTAAGTAAGAGTAGCCCGGTTGGCATTTCTGTTATGCCTAATGCAGGACTTCCTATCTTGAAAGATGGTGGCGCCTATTACCCTCTTGGCCCAGATGAATTAGCCATCTCACTAGATCAATTTGTTAAAGATTACTCCGTTGGCCTTATCGGAGGTTGCTGCGGTACTACCCCAGAGCATCTTGCTGCGGTAGTAAGAAAAGTTCATGGAACTACCTTGAAAGAGAGAGCTTTTACCGACGAAGCTGGCGCATCATCTCTTTACCAATTTGTTCCATTTCGACAACAGAACACATACCTAGCAATTAGCGAGCGAACAAATGCCAATGGCTCAAGAGCATTTAGAGATGCTCTTCTTGCTGAAGATTGGCAGAAATGTGTTGATATCGCCAAAGATCAAGTTAGAGAGGGTGCTCATATGCTCGATCTCTCGGTCGATTATGTCGGCAGAGATGGCGTGAAAGATATGCGCACGCTTGCCTCTAGATTTGCAACAGCAACGACGCTTCCAATCGTTCTCGATTCAACGGAGCCAGCAGTAATAAAGGCAGGCCTAGAATCACTTGGCGGCCGGTGTGTAATCAACTCGGTGAACTATGAGGATGGAGACGGCCCTGACTCTAGATTTGCTCGAATCATGCCAATTGCAAAAGAACATGGCGCAGCTCTTATCGCTTTAACAATTGATGAGGAAGGTCAAGCACGCACTGCAGAATGGAAATTGCGAGTTGCTCGTCGTTTGATAAAAGATCTCAATGAAAAATGGGGGATTAAAACCTCCGATATCATCATCGACTGTTTAACTTTTCCAATTGCAACAGGACAAGAAGAGACCCGTAAAGATGGTCTTGAAACTATTAATGCTATTACTCAACTTAAGAAAGAGTTCCCGCAAGTTCAGACCACACTTGGAATCAGTAATGTTTCATTTGGTCTAAATCCTGCCGCTCGCATCGTTTTAAACTCAGTATTTCTAGCCGAAGCTGTTAAGGCAGGTCTTGATAGCGCAATTGTGCACCCATCAAAGATTTCTCCAATCGCAAGAATTCCTGAGGAACAGAGAGAAGTGGCGCTTGATCTAATCTATGACCGGCGAAAATTTGAAGGTGATGACTGTGTCTATGACCCACTATCCAAGCTCCTTGAACTCTTTGCTGGTGTTGAAGTCACCTCAACTCGTCAATCAAGAGCGGCCGAACTGGCAGCCCTTCCGATAGAAAAACGTTTAGTTAGAAGAATCATTGATGGTGAGAAGGCTGGACTTGAAGCCGATCTTGATCAAGCGCGCCTGGGCGGCATTGCCCCACTTGCCATTATTAATGATTATCTTCTTGACGGGATGAAAGAAGTGGGAGAGCTCTTTGGAAGAGGCGAGATGCAGCTTCCCTTTGTCCTTCAATCTGCTGAAGTGATGAAGAGCGCAGTTGCCTTGCTCGAGCCTCACATGGAAAAGAGCGATGCAAGTGATCGCGGTTCGATCCTTCTAGCAACAGTAAAAGGCGATGTGCATGACATTGGAAAAAATCTTGTAGATATCATCTTGACCAATAACGGTTATCGCGTGGTAAATATTGGAATCAAGCAGACGATCAATCAGATAATTGATTCTGCTCAGGAATCTTCAGTTGATGTTATTGGCATGAGCGGCCTTTTAGTTAAATCAACGGTGATTATGAAGGAGAATCTAGAAGAGCTTGATAAGCGAGGTTTGGCTGAGAAGTGGCCAGTAATTCTTGGTGGAGCTGCTCTTACGAGAACCTTTGTTGAAAAGGATTTAGCAGAGGCATTCCCAGGAACAGTTCGATATGCCAGAGATGCCTTTGAGGGTCTCTCATTAATGGACACCATGATGGGGGTTAAAAAAGGTGTTGAAGGAGTTTCACTCCCCGCCCTCAAGGAGCGACGTACTAGAGTCACATCAATTGATGCGCCGCTTACAACTGATACGACCAGAAGTGATGTCGCATCTGATAACCAAGTACCGAAGGTGCCCTTCTTTGGATCTCGGGTAGTTAAAGGAATCGCCCTTGCTGATTACAGTTCAATGCTTGATGAACGCGCACTATATGTCGGACAGTGGGGTCTCAAATCAGAGCGAGGGAAATATGAGGAGATGGTTGAAAATCAGGGAAGGCCAAGACTTCGCTCTCTACTAAATGAAGCAGTATCTCGAGGCTGGATAAATGCAGCCGTTGTATATGGATATTTTCCTTGCTACAGCGAAGGTAATGATTTAGTTATCTTGCATCATGAAGGAGAGAAGAAAGATAGCGAAAGACTTCGCTTTACTTTCCCACGTCAAAGGCGCGATAGAAGGCTCTGTTTAAGCGATTTTTTCAAGAGTAAAGAGTCAGGGCAGATTGATGTTGTTGCTTTCCATGTGGTCACGATGGGGCAATCTGTTAGCCAAGCAACTGCAAAACTCTTTGCGGCCAATGAATATCGAGAATATTTAGAACTCCATGGGCTAAGTGTTCAGCTGACAGAAGCGCTTGCTGAACACTGGCATGCTCGTATTAGATCTGAACTTGGTTTTGCCAGCGATGACAGTAATGAACTTTCAGAGATTCTGGATCAAGGCTATCGCGGCTCTAGATATAGTTTTGGTTATCCGGCATGTCCTGATCTTGGTGCTCAGGTTGAACTCTGTGAACTATTGGAGCCCGAGCGAATCGGTGTCGAGCTATCCGAGGAGTTCCAGTTACATCCTGAGCAGAGCACTTCGGCGATCATCGTTCATCATCCTGAGGCAAAGTATTTCAATGCCAACTAACGTTTTTCCTTTCAAAGCGGTGTTGTGGGACATGGATGGCACCCTTATCGATAGTGAACCAATTTGGATTGGAGAAGAGCGGAAAATCATGGAATCCCTCGGTGCAACATGGAGCCAGGAAGATGCCCTCTATTGCATAGGCGGACCAATGGAGCGCGTAGATGCCTATATGCGCTCAAAGCTGCCAGAAGATAAGCAAGGGGAGATCGAAGAGTACGAAATCACGGCAATTCTTCATGATTCAATGGTGGAGCGATTCAGAAAAGAAGTTCCTTTTGCACCAGGTGCTAGTCAATTGATTTCAGAAATGCATAAAGAAGCCATCCCAATGGCTCTCGTTACCGCCTCAACAAGAGCAATCATGGATGGCGCTCTAACAAGTATTGGTAAACATTTCTTTAAAACTACTATCTCTGATAACGATGTTGAAAGATCTAAACCTGATCCCCAGGGATACCAGTTAGCAGCGTCAAGAGTCGGGGTCCCTATCGAAGATTGCTTGATAATCGAGGATTCAATAACTGGAGCGATGGCAGCAATTGCATCGGGAGCTTATTTTTTAGGCGTCACTCACTCAGGGCCGCTTCCAATGGGTCAGAAGGTCTGTCATGTTGAGAATTTGATTGATTTAGAGCTATCAGGGATAGTTGAACTCTTTCAACCACTCCTAGTTAAGAATTGACGATGAAATGCAAGTTATAGGCTCAGGGTTCTTTAAAGAGGGCGACCGCGTCCAATTAACCGATAGCAAAGGAAAGATGTATTCCTTCTATCTCTCGAGGGGCGGTCAATGGCACTCTCATAAAGGTTGGATAAACCATGACTCAATAATTGGAGTAAGTGAAGGAACAACACTACTTAGCAGTAGTGGTACTCAATATCAGGCTATGCGTCCGCTCCTTAATGACTATCTGCTCTCGATGCCTAGAGGGGCAACAATTATCTATCCAAAAGATTCAGCGGTAATTGTTGGCTATGCTGATATTTTTCCAGGAGCGAAGGTCTTGGAAGCTGGCGCAGGAAGTGGCGCCCTATCGATCTCGCTGCTAAGGGCTATCGGCCAGAGTGGCCAGCTAACCTCCTTCGAAGCACGCGATGAGTTTCTAGAGAATGCAAAAGGCAACGTTAAGAATTACTTTGGAGAGTTACCTAAGACTTGGAAATTGATCCATGGCAGGGTTGAAGATGCGCAATTCTCAGGGCAATTCGATCGAGTCATCTTTGACATGCTTGCGCCTTGGGATTGTTTAGAAAGCGCTTTTCAAGCTTTAATACCAGGGGGAGTGCTCTGTTGCTATGTGGCGACAACAACCCAACTTTCTAAGACAGCAGAAGCGATAAAAAACCGTGGCGATTTCTCAGAACCAGAAAGTTTTGAAACTCTTCTCAGATCTTGGCATCATGAAGGCCTAGCCGTGAGACCTATGCACTCAATGAATGCCCATACAGGCTTCTTGCTCTTTACTAGAAAATTGGCAGAGGGAAATGCGCCAATCAGAAGAAAACGCAGGCCTAGTAAGTCAGCTAACGAATTAGTTGATGAGGCCTAAGCAACATCAATTAAGTCAACAACAAAAATCAATGTTTCATTGGGGGCAATTGGTCCGCCGCCAGCTGCTCCATAACCAAGATCTGGCGGGATAACTAGAAGGCGTCTTCCACCAACTGCCATTCCAGGAATTCCTTGCTGCCAACCAAGAATTACTCCACTTAAAGGAAACTGCGCCGGCTCACCGCTCCAGGAGGACTCAACGATCTCACCTGTTGACCAAGCCATGAGGGTGTAATGAACTGTCAGAGTTGAATCTGCACCAGCAACTTTTCCTGAGCCGACAATTACATCTTCTGTAACGAGAGTTGTTGGAGGAGTTCCACTGGGTGAGGAGATTGTGGGAGCCACTCCAGCTTCAGCACTTACCTCTACATATTGATTAGACAAGTTTCCTCCTGTTGATTGATTGCCTTGACCCTTAGGTCCATCTGATGGAGCCCCGCCATCTGTGGTGCAGGCAGAGAGAGAAACAAGAAGGGCAAGACTTGAGAGAATGATGATTATTCGGCTTGGTTTCATGGCCCAAGCCTACCAATTAGCGCCGAGCGCGCTAATCTCATCTCCATGTCGAGTGCTAAAACCGAGCGTTTAGTCAATCTTACGATGGCCTTGCTCGCTACCTCGCGCTATATGCAAAAGAGTGAAGTCTTTAGAAAAGTTGCTGGTTATAGCGGAACTCAAGAGACTAAAGAACGAATGTTTGAACGCGACAAGGATGATCTAAGAGCTCTTGGAATTGAGATTGAAGTTGCCTCTGCAGATCCGCTCTTTGAAGATGAACCAGGTTATCGAATAAAACCTGAAACGTATCAAATGCCTATCAAATCATTTACTCCAACAGAGATAGGCATCCTCTCAACTGCACTTGGGCTTTGGCTAGA
>SXMA01000104.1 GCA_005777515.1 Actinomycetota bacterium
CCGCCGCAGGCACCTTCACCAGGACAGATTGCGCGCTCAATTTTATCGACCTGCTCTTGAGAAATTAAGCCTCGAGCGCATGCTCCAACGGCCTCGAAGGCATCAATGATGGTGACATCTTTTCCATCAACTTGTCCTGGAAGAGTAGAGCCGGCATAAACAAAGACGCTAGCAACATCAAGGCGCGCTGCTGCCATCATCATTCCTGGAAGGGATTTGTCACAACCAGCAAATGTGACCATGCCATCAAATCTCTCGGCTTGCATCACTGTCTCAACAGAGTCTGCGATGACTTCTCTTGAAACTAATGAGAAGTGCATTCCCTCATGGCCCATTGAGATGCCATCAGAGACTGAGATAGTGCCAAACTGCATCGGAAATCCGCCTGCATCAAGGACTCCTTGCTTTGATGCTTTTGCTAAACGATCCAGCGAAAGATTACATGGCGTGATTTCATTCCAGGATGATGCAATTCCAATTTGTGGCTTAACCCAATCTTCATCTTTCATTCCTACCGCTCTAAGCATTCCGCGAGCAGGAGCGCGCTCAAGACCATCAGTTACAAGTCCAGAACGCGGCTTCATTGGATTGGTCATGAGTTAATCCTACTTATCCCTGACCTAAATGCTTGAGAAGAAGATCGCGCACCTTTGCTGCATCAGCTTGACCCTTTGATTCCTTCATGACCGCGCCAATTAAAGCTCCTGAGGCTGGAATATTTCCCCCTCTAACCTTTTCAGCAACATCTGGAGCTGCTGCGATTGCTCGCTCAATTGCTGCCATTAGAGATGAATCATCGGAGACAACTTTGATGCCACGAGTTTCAATTATTTTTGCCACGCTACCCTCGCCATTAATTAGCGCCTCAACAACCTGGCGGGCTAATTTATCGGTTAGCTCACCCTTAACAATTAGGGTGATAACTTCAGCAACATCTGCAGCGCTGATAGCTAGCTCTGCTGCCGCTACCGCCTTCTCATTTGCAATTCTGGCAATTTCACCTAACCACCAAGAGCGAGCGCGAGTTGGATCCGCCCCTAATTTCACGGTTGCTTCAACTAAATCTAGAACATCAGCATTGATCATCGCTGCCATCTCTTTATCTGGCACCTGCCAAGCCTCCTGCAACTTCTTTCGCCTAACCGAGGGTTTTTCTGGAAGGGTCGCAGCAATCTTTGCAATTAACTCTTTACTTGGAGCAATGGGAACAAGGTCTGGCTCTGGAAAATATCGGTAATCCTCGGCTTGCTCCTTTGAGCGTCCAGATGTTGTTAGACCAGTATCTTCATGGAAATGTCTAGTCTCCTGTATTACTCGCTGATTGGAATTGAGAAGTTCAGCATGGCGAATCATCTCTGACCTAATTGCGCGCTCTACTGACTTAAGTGAGTTGACATTCTTAGTCTCACTTCTAGTTCCGAGTTTCTCAGAGCCAATTGGTCGAAGTGAGACATTAGCATCGCAGCGCAGTGATCCCTGCTCCATCTTCACATCACTTACCCCAAGGCCGCGCAGAATATCTCGAAGTTCTGAGACATATGCCCGTGCAACCTCAGGTGCGTATTTGCCGCAGCCATTAACAACTTTTGTAACAATCTCAACTAAAGGAATTCCAGCTCGGTTGTAATCAAGAAGTGAGTAATCAGCCCCATGAATTCGACCAGTCGCCCCTCCCATGTGAAGTGACTTTCCAGTGTCCTCTTCCATATGGACGCGTTCAATTTCAATTCTAAAGTCCTTGCTGCCTTCATCTGTATCAATTGTGATATCTAGATATCCATTGGTGCAGATTGGCTCGTCATATTGTGAGGTTTGAAAATTCTTTGGCATATCAGGATAGAAGTAATTCTTTCTAGCAAATCGACTAAATGGCGCAATAGAGCAATTAAGTGCTAGTCCTATTGCAATTGTGTATTCAATTGCTTTGCCATTAACTACCGGAAGCGCGCCTGGAAGGCCTAAACAGACCGGGCAGGTTTGAGTATTGGCAGCTGCGCCAAAGACTGTATTGCAGCCACAGAACATCTTTGATGCTGTGCCTAGTTCAACGTGAACCTCAAGACCAAGTGCTGGCTCATATTTTGCGATTACATCTTCATACTTAAGAGCCATTATTTAGCTCCAATCGTTGGAGCAGAATTTAGAATTGGTCCCTGCCACTTAGTATTTAGCTCGGCTTCAAGGGCAGCGCCGACTTTATACATCAAATCATCTTTCATGGCTGGTGCCATTATTTGAAACCCAGCTGGCAGCCCATCTTCAGCGGCAAGCCCTGATGGCAGAGACATACCGCCAATGCCGGCAAGGTTAGTTGGAATTGTTGCAATGTCATTTAGATACATCGCAATTGGATCATTGGACTTCTCGCCAATCTTAAATGCAGTCGTTGGCGCTGTCGGTGAAACTAAGACATCGGCTAATTTAAAAGCGCTTTCAAAATCGCGTGAGATTAGAGTTCTAACCTTCTGTGCGCTTCCATAGTAGGCATCGTAATAACCGCTTGAGAGTGCATATGTTCCAAGGATAATTCTGCGCTTAACTTCCCTACCAAAACCAATCTGTCTTGTGGCATTCATAACCTCTTCAGCAGAGCCCTGACCATTTCTAATTCCATAACGCATCGCATCAAAGCGAGCAAGATTTGAAGAGCACTCACTTGGTGCAATTAAGTAATAAGCTGCTAGAGCATAATCAAAGTATTTACAGGAGACTTCTACAATCTCAGCGCCAAGTGATGCCAGAATGTCTAGTGATTCATTAAATAACTTTAAAACTCCAGCTTGATAGCCATCTCCTTGAAGTTCTTTGATAACGCCAATCTTCATTCCCTTTATATTTCCATCCTTAGCAGCGGCAACAACTGCCGGAACTGGGGCGTTAATGGAAGTTGAATCTAGAGGGTCATGGCCGGCAATTGCTTCATGAAGATATGCCGCATCAAGAACAGTTCTAGCGCACGGTCCTGCTTGATCAAGAGATGATGAGAAGGCAACTAAGCCATATCTAGAGACTCCACCATAAGTTGGTTTCACTCCGACAGTTCCTGTTACTGCAGCTGGCTGGCGAATTGATCCTCCAGTATCAGTTCCAATTGCAAGGGGTGCTTGAAATGATGCCAGTGATGCAGATGAGCCACCACCTGATCCGCCAGGGATGCGAGTTAAGTCCCAGGGATTTCGGCTTGGACCATAAGCTGAATTTTCAGTTGATGAGCCCATAGCAAACTCATCCATATTGGTTTTACCTAGAATAACTATGCCGTTTTCTTTTAACTTTCTAACTACCGTCGAGTCATAAGGAGGGCGCCATCCCTCTAACATCTTTGAGCCACAGGTGGTGGGAATTCCTTTTTGAACTAGAACATCTTTAAGAGCTAGTGGAACTCCAGCTAAGGCGGGAAGTTTTTCGCCAGCACTTCTCTTTGCATCTACTTGGCTTGCCTGCTCTAAAGCTCCCTGCGTATCAACATGAAGAAAAGCATGGACCTGTCCATCAACTTCGCTTATCTGCTTTAGGTGCGCCTTAGTTAGTTCAACGCTTGTGATTTCGCCCTTGTTTAGCGCCTCTGCCATCTCAACTGCGCTCTTATTAATCATCACTCTTCACCCAAAATCTGCGGAACTTTAAATCTCTGCTCCTCTTGCTCTGAAGCTCCAGAGAGAGCTTCCTGCGGAGTAAGACTTGGGCGGACTACATCTTCACGAAAGATATTTACGAGTGGAAGTGGATGAGAAGTTGGTGGAACATCTTCGCCTGCAACCTCTTGTACTCGTGCGACAGCATCAAGAATTACGGAAAGTTCTTTAGCAAGACCAGCCAATTCATCTTCTGATAAATCAATGCGAGCTAACTTGGCTAGATTTGCCACATCATCGCGCGAGATATTGGACATATAGGTCACCTTACCGAAGAGCTATCGCTGCCAGCGAATCACTTTCGGATCTGGCCATCTCCTCTCACAATCCATGTGGTGGTAGTCATCTGCTCAAGGCCCATCGGACCGCGGGCATGAAGCTTCTGATTTGAAATTCCAATCTCTGCGCCAAATCCCATCTCTTGGCCATCAGTAAATCTAGTAGAGGCATTGACCATAACTGCTGCGCAATCAGCAAGAGCAATAAATCTCTCTGCGCTCTCATTGGATTCAGTGACAATTGCCTCTGTGTGATTGGTTCCGTACTTCAAAATATGAGCAGCAGCGCTATCTAAATCAGGCACAACAGCAACATTCATCTCCAATACGCCGTATTCCGTAGACCAATTCTCTTCAGTGGCAAGGGATGCTGGAATTGAAAGTGAGTTAGCAACGCGAAGGCTCACTTGATCGCAATGCAGAATTACCCCCGCCTGATGGAGTTCTTTAAGAGCTAGCGGTAGAAAGTCATTGGCTATCTCTTTATGAACCAGAAGAGTCTCTGCAGCATTACAAACACTAGGTCTATGAGTCTTTGAGTTAATTACTATTGGAAGAGCTTTGGCAAAGTCAGCGCTCTTATCAATATAAACATGACAGACTCCGGCTCCAGTTTCAATAGTAGGCACAGTTGAATCATCAACAACCATACGGATTAATTCTGCGCTTCCTCTGGGAATAACTAGGTCAACTTTGCCTCGAGCATGAAGCAAGGCCCTAGTGGTATCACGATCACTTGAAGGAATTAATTGAATTACCTCACTTGAAATATCTCCCTTTTCAAGTGCGCCTCTCATTACTTTAACCAATACCTCATTGCTTGCCTCGGCAGATGATGAACCACGAAGTAGCGCTGCATTTCCTGACATCAGAAGAATCACTGCAGCATCAACAGTTACATTTGGACGAGCCTCATAGACCATTCCGATAACCCCAAATGGCACCGTTACTTGAGTGAGTTTCAAGCCATTACTTAGAGTTCGCTGCCTTAAAACAATTCCAAGTGGATCATCAAGTGCTGCTACTTGGCGCGCCCCTGAGGCAATGTCTTTGATTCGCTCTGGGTTTAAAGCTAGACGATCTAGAAGGGATGAATTAAGGCCATTAGCTTTCCCGCGCTCCATATCTAACTTATTGGCTTCAAGGATCTCACCCATATTGGCCTCAAGTGCATCTGCAATTGCAAGCAGTGCACCTTGTCTCTTGCTATAGCCAGCAGTGGTTAGAGTCTTTGATGCTTTTCTTGCTCTATCTGCTAGATCTGCAACTAATTGATCATTGCTCATAACAGCACCATGTCATCGCGGTGGACCAACTCTCGCTCATATTCAGGCCCTAATTCTTTCGCAAGATCTTTAGTGGAGCGTCCGAGCATCGCTGGAATTTCTGAAGAATCAAAGGCAACTAGGCCGCGAGCAATGATGCTGCCATCTTCAGCTGTTATTTCAACAGTATCTCCTGAGCTAAATTCCCCTTCTACGGCCTTAACTCCAGCAGGAAGAAGTGAGGTGCCACGCTCACGCAGCGCGCTAACAGCGCCTGCATCGATCACTAATCTTCCACTGCTACTTGCCGCGTGCGCTAACCAGAGCAGACGAGAAGACTTCTTATCACTTGATGCGACAAAGTAGGTTCCAAGTTCGGCTCCAGCCAATACTTGGGAAACATCAGCAAGGCAGGTTAACAACATTGGAATTCCAGCTTGGGTTGATATTCGCGCAGCTTCAATCTTTGTCACCATACCACCACTGCCCACTTTAGATCCCGCTCCCCCAATTTGGGCATCTACTAACTCGGCAAGGGAATCAACTTGAGAGATCTTCTTAGCTCCACTCTCTTTTGGATTGGCATCATAGAGAGCATCAACATCGCTAATAAGAACTAACAAATCTGCCCCAATCAGGTGGGAAACTAAAGCAGCGATTCGATCATTATCACCAAATCTAATCTCTTGTGTTCCAACTGAATCATTCTCATTAATAATTGGGACGACGCC
>SXMA01000105.1 GCA_005777515.1 Actinomycetota bacterium
CTTAGCCTTTGCATTAGCAACAGCTTTTGCTGGAGATAAATCTTTGCCCGCTTTCCAAGCATCTAAATACTTCCAGGGAGCAACAACGCCTCGTCTTATCTCCCAATCTCCTGGCGCAGTTTGATAAGAGATTCCAAAGTGGAGATGTGGTCGAGGAATTCCCCGAGCGCTACCGCTAGTTCCAATCTCACCTAGCTTCTGACCCACTTCAACTCGAAGTCCAGGAACAATTTCTTTCATAACTTTAGATAGATGTGATCCGTAGTAGCGCACGCCATCATCGCCAATAAGAGAGATTGAGCGACCGCCACGGTGCTGACCTAAATTAGTTTTCCCGCTCCAAAGATCTTTTCTACTTACATCTTGAATAACTCCCCCAATAGGAGCCACAAATGAGCAACCTATCTCTGCCTTGATATCAGTTGCCGGATAATCATGATGATACTTTCCATAGACTGTTTCGCAGCCAACGACAGGATAGGTATAGATTGGGGCGGCAGAACTTGGCGATAAATTAGTTAAAAGTAGAGCTAGAACTAGCAGTGTTTTCTTCATTTAAAGGCCGCCTTATCTAATCTTGCTGTAACCATCATGTGAGGAACTGTTAACGCCCAGACCACAACTAGTGAGAGCCAGAGCAGTTCATCACTAAGTCTTTCAGGGCTAAAGGCAGCAAGTGCTAGCGACACTATGAAAGTGCCCACAAGTGCAGGCAGGCCCGGAATTACTGCTTGGAGAAATGCTTTAGCTGAATTGCCTTGACTTACAAAGTTCTGTGAACTCTTTAGATTTAGCGTAAGCCTTGCCGTGTGGCGCATCGCATGCCAGAGACCAAAGTAGGCAGCAAAGGCAACAAGTGGCGGGGTAAGAGTTGCTAGAAGAAAGAGAATTGAAAGATCAAGCCCATCTCGATAGCGCTTGGTTATTAGCTGGATTATTAGAGCGAGAAGAAAGAAAATAGTTACTAAGTTATTTAGCTCTTCAGCAAATCCCCTATGCCAATTTAAAAGAGCTGGATTAACAGCATTAAGAGCTGAGGTGCTCATCTGATTTGTTAGCGGAATTACTACCGGTATTAATCCAGCGCTTGCTGCATAGAAGAATTGAGCTAGACGAGGTGAAGCGCTTTGATTGGCCGATCTATCTAACTCTGAAATAAATGCAGCATCGCCAATTCCAAAGTGAAGAGCGCTCATTGCTACCACAGCGATAAAGCCGGCAGTATTCCAATTAAGAATTGCCCAAACTGCAATGATTGCAATTGCAACATAAAGTGCAATAAATAATGTCATCTTTAAAACCGAGGAGCGCGGAAGAGTAACTAGATGATCTAGCGCGCCATGGGGAATCCCAATAGCTAAGGCGATCAAGGCAATTACTACCTGCCAGGTAATTGTTGATTCATCAATCAATTGCGAGAAGACAAGAGAGAGAAGTAGAACAGAAGTTGCGGCTAGGCTTGAAAAGCTCCTGGTGTAGGAGAAGATCCCCTTTTGCGCAAGCGACATATAGGCAGATTAGCAAAACCGAATTGATCGATATGAGAAACTACTGAAATGTCGCAGGGTTTAGAGCTTGCCAACTGGTCATACGTGGCAATGTTGCTTTTTACTCTCATCGGATCTTGGTGGCTGGAGTTTGCATTTAAAATCAAAGTGCTCCGCCGTCCGAGAATATTGCTTCTATCGATTCTTCCGGTAAGTGCTTTCTTTCTGATCTGGGATGCTTTTGCAATCTTCCAAAAGCATTGGACCTTTGATCCAGATCAAATCTTGGGATTTTATGGACCTTTGGATATTCCGTTAGAGGAGTTTGCTTTCTTTGTGATCATTCCAATTGCAGCGATTCTTACCCTAGAGGGCGTTAAGGTTGTTTTGAACAGGATTAAGCGATGAGATTTGAACTCTCCTACACTCAGATAACGGTCTATGCCTTGATTCTCACCATCTTCTTTGACATGTTCATTACTAAAAACTCGCTTCTTTCCACATTGAGATTTTGGTTTAGCTATTTCATTATTTTGCCATTTCAACTCTTTACTAATTGGTGGCTCACTTCGCGAGAGATTGTCACCTATAACAGTGAGGCGATAATTGGATTGCGACTTGCTGGAGCGCCGATTGAAGACTTAATATTTGGTTTTGCAATGATTTTGGCAGTAATGAGTCTCTGGGAGTCAAAAATCAAGAGGGCTGATCTGCCTTAACAATCATTTCTTGCGCCTTGCTCCTCTAATCCAGTCGGCTAGACTGCGCACGTTGGGGGCAGTAGCTCAGTTGGTTAGAGCCCCGGACTCATAATCCGGTCGTCGTAGGTTCGAGCCCTACCTGCCCCACTTGGTCAAATGAGCCTGAATGCTCTCAAGTCCTCCTGTGAACTCTTCGCCCTGCGCTGATACGCTCACCCTCAATTCCTCCCCACATCACTTCCAAGTTATGAAAGGTAAGAATGAAAAAATCAAGAATTATTGCTTTCGCCGCTCTGGCATCTCTTGCGCTCTCTCTTCTCTCAGCGATTGCTCCAGCTCAAGCAGCTCGTGATCTCAAGGGAAGTACATGTGCACAAGAGGGATTAGTCCGCACGATTCAAGGCCTTACCTACACCTGCGAGCGCGTTAACGGAGCCTTGCAATATGCCCAGGGACGTAAGCTTTCGGGAACACTAAATGTTCTCTGCACACCGCAAGAGGCTTGGTGCGTTGCAATGACACAGGCTTTCCAAGCAAAAACTGGAA
>SXMA01000106.1 GCA_005777515.1 Actinomycetota bacterium
CACTTTGGAATCTCTTATCAAACTGCGCCAGGAGATTGGGAGATAAGACGAGGCGTTGTTGCTCCCTGGAAGTATTTAGATGCTTGGAAAGCGGGCAAAGATTTATCTCCAGCAAAAGCTGTTGCTAATGCAAAGGCTAAGGCTGGGAAATAAAAAAAAGCCCCAGATTTCTCTGGGGCTTTTTTATAACTAGTTAGTGTAATTAGTTAGCAGTAACTGCATCTGCCTGAGGACCCTTTGGTCCCTGGACAACTTCAAACGTTACTGACTGACCCTCTTCAAGGGACTTGTAGCCGTTTCCTTGGATAGCAGAGTAGTGAACGAATACGTCCTGTCCGCCACCATCAACAGCGATGAAACCAAAACCCTTTTCAGAGTTGAACCACTTAACTGTACCTGTTGCCATTTATAACTTTCCTTCGGTATTTTGGGGACAAACGTGAATTCCACGTTCGCCAGTCGTTCCGTTCTACAGCGATACCGATTCAAGCGAAAGCTATCAAGCGGGTACTGATAAGCGTTGGACTAGCGCCAAGCCTACCCTGAAGGTGCGAATATCAAAAAAGGGGATAACGCCCTGACCTATTGAAATAAGCGTGGAACTATGGCAAGAATTCACCTATTGCAAGAGCGCTATCGCTAGGTGGGCTGGGGAAGGTCGCATCTAAGAGATAGATACGTCCTTATATATAAGGAGCAGCTCTTGATTACCTATAGCCCAAGTGAGATCGGCTACTGCCATGGCCGGCTAAATATCTACTCATGCCCTAAAGCGCTAATAAAACATCTCGAAGCCGGGCTAGAGCGAGAGCTTAATGAAAGAGTAAATATTAATTGGCAGAGCCAAGTATTAAAGCCAGGATCTTATCGAGGGCAGATGAGTTACAGCAGCTCAATTGGAAGTGGGGCGAAGATTGTCAACGCCCTTAAATCTTGGAGCTATCTTATCTTTGAACTTTCTGAGTTTAATTCTTCGGAAGGATCTATCTATTTCTATACCAAAGAACTTGGGCTCTATCGAGGCTCTATAAATAGCCAGGGACAGATAGTCGTTAGTGAAGATATGTTAAAGAGCGCTATCACTCAGAATCTAAGTCAGAGTGATTTAACAATTGCACTTGAGAAGTTGATGGGAAGGCCTTGGGATAATTTTCTTGAACCTTTTCGCAGAGTGGAAATTGAGGCAGCATCAACTCTTGCTGATAGGCTATCGGTATGAGTGAGAGCCAGAGAGAGAAATCTATAACCTTACTTGCAGCCTCTGCAGTTTTAGCAGTTGCAATTGGGCTTGGTCTAAACCAAGTTGGTTCTGGTTTTGCCTCAAGAAGTAGTGAAGGAATAACAGTTACTGGCTCTGCCCGCGTTGAGGCTAAAGCAGATCGTGCAGTATGGACTTTAAATGCCGAGCAAGTGGCTCCCACAATCTCTGAATCAGTGAGAAAAGTTGAAGCTACAACTCTTGCTGTCACGGAGTATTTAACAAATGGGGGAGTAGCAAGTGGAGCAATTGAACTCGGCTCTGTCTCTGCCTATCCGCAGGAGGAGTATTCAAACGGAAATAGCACTGGACGAATTCTTAACTATCGCGCCTCAAGAGCGATAACTGTTAGAAGTGATGATGTTGAGTTAATTTTTAAGTTAAGTAATCAGATTGGATCTCTTCTTCAAAGCGGAATTAGCGTTACCAACTATGGACCACAGTTTTATGTCTCTAGGTTAAGCGAGCTCCGCCCAGAGTTACTCAAAGAAGCGATGGCTGATGCCAAGATACGCGCTGAAGCAATTGTTGAAGCAACGGGGGGCAGCGTTGGAGCAGTAATGAGCGTTAGATCAGGGCCTTTCCAAGTCACCTCCCCTGATTCAGTTGATACTTCATCGGGTGGCTTTTATGACACTCAAACGATTGACAAGACAATTACTTCAACGGTTTCAGTAGTTTTTAAAGTCGATTAACTCCGATTTATTAACCAGATCTGCAGAGCCAGAGCTTTTATTGAGAACGTATCATCAGGCTTTTTTAGAATCGGAGCAAAGTCAGAGACGCTCTCACTAGAGTCAAAGATACTTCGATAGGAATTACCCCAGCTAGTTCCCGGAAGCTTAAAGTCTAAGTCGCTCACCCCGCCATTAATAGCAACAAATAATCCTTGAGCATCTCTTGCATCGATAGCAAAGCCCAGATAGCAAAGTTGGGGTTCAAGCCAGCTTCCCTCAGCCATCTCACTTCCATCACTTTGAAACCAGGCAATGTCTTTTCTAAGGCTCACCTGATCAAGATCTCCAGTGAAGAACTCTTCAGCAGCATCAATCAAGTAGTTAGAGCGAATTTGGCTAAGCGTTGCTAAGGATTCAAAAGCAGTTCTTTGCAGATCATTTAGCTTCCAATCAAGGGCCCATGTGCCATAGAGATTCTCTCTGCTATCCATTGGACGATTTGGCGAGAGTGAGTAAGCATTATTGCAGCCATGCTGAGTTCTAGATATTTCATCGCCCATAGTAATCATCGGAACTCCAGATGAAAGTAAAAGAGATGCAAGCATGGATCTCTGCAATTGGGCTCTCTTAGCAATTATTTCTAGATCACTACTTGCCCCTTCAACTCCTAGATTCCAAGATCTATTCTCATTACTACCATCGCGATTGTCTTCGCCATTTACCTCATTATTTTTCTGAGAAAATGAGGTCAGATCATTTAGAGTAAAACCATCGTGGGCGGTGATGAAATTAATGGATGATGTTGGCCCGCGAGATGAGAAGATGTCATCTGAACCTGCAATGCGTTTAGCCAGATTTGAAACTCCAGAAGATGAGTTATTTGCATTATCGGCTAGCCAGAACTGCCTTAAGCCATCCCTATAGGCATCATTCCACTCTCTAAAGGGGGGTGGAAAAACACCTAGTTGATAGGTAGTTACATCCCAGGGCTCTGCAATTAATTTTCGCTGATTTAAAATGGGGTCATCCAATATCGCTGTAATTAAATCGGTGCCGCTTTGGCCCCAGATTGCGCTAGTTAAATCAAATCTAAATCCATCAACGCCAATTATCTGAGACCACCATTTAAGTGAATCAATAATCATCTGAGTGACAAATGGGTTTCTACTATCTAGCGTATTTCCACAGCCAGTTAAGTCTTCATATTGCGATTGATCTCTATGGCGATAGAAGTAGCGATTATCAATTCCTTTAAAGCTATAGGTAGGCCCTGCTAAACCTTCTTCAGCGCTATGGTTATAGACCACATCAAGAATTACCTCAATGCCTGCTAAGTGAAGCGCGTCAACACTTGCTTGCAGTTCGCCAATTGGGTCATCTGTCGCTGCATAACCCCGGTGAGGAGCTGAAAATGCAATTGGGTTATAGCCCCAGTGATTTACTCGCCCTCTTGCTGCAACTGCAACTTCAGTTGCGAAGTGATGAATAGGAAGAAGCTCAAGAGCGGTTATGCCAAGAGTTTTTAAATATTTTATTGTTGATGGATGAGAGAGCGCTTTATAGCTTCCGCGCTCATGTTCTGGAATCTCATGATTCTTAGCTGTTAATCCTTTTACATGGGCTTCATAGATGAGAGTTCTTTTCCAAGAAGTGTTTGGACGGCTTAGAATTCTCGGGGCGTTTGTTGTTACAACGGAGAACGGGATAAAGCTGGCAGAGTTTCGATCATCTATTTCATCGATATCGCCAGAGCCATCACTTGCCAAAGCGCGGTGGCCATAAATCTCTGGGCTATAAATTACTTCGCCCTCTAGAAGATGCGCGTAGGGATCAATGAGAAGTTTTGCTGGATTAAATCTTGCTCCTGCTTCAGGCTTCCAAGGGCCATGGATTCGATATCCATACCTCTGTCCAACTCCCACACCTTCTATATGGCCATGCCAGATAGCTCCATCTCTATGGGTTAACTCAAAGTGCCGCTCCGCAAAGCCGCCATCTACTTGATCAAAGAGGCAGAGCTCTACTCGAGTAGCCGCCTCTGCGGCCCAGATCGCAAAGTCGGTGCCGCCATTTCTAACCTGACTGCCGAGAATATGGGGATTGGCCGGCTTCACTTTGCTATTCAAGCACTCTCCTTATCTTTATTGATGCCACCCGATTGCGATCAATTGGAGTGGAGGGCAAGGTTACTGCCCAGTAACATAATCCCCGTGAAGATAGCGATCTGTGTCAAGCAAGTCCCAGATTCATGGGCCGAGAAGAAAATGGTCAATGGACTTCTTGATCGAGCCAGCGTTGATGCAGTTCTAAATGATTTAGATGAATATGCCATTGAAGAAGCGCTTCGTATTGTTGAACCGTTAAATTCTGCAGGCGCAACTCATAGCATCACCTTAATTTCCATGGGACCAGATCGGGCCAGTGAGGCAATTCGTAAAGGCCTATCAATGGGAGCTGATGAAGCGATATTAATCAGTGATCCAGCTCTGAGTGGCTCTGATGCGCTCACTACCTCAAAAGTTTTAGCAAAGGTAATAAGCGAGGGTGGTTTTGATTTAGTTTTTTGCGGCACAGAATCAACTGATGCACGTATGAGCGTTATTCCTGCAATGCTTGCAGAGCGACTTGGTTGGGCTCAACTTACTTTCGCAGGGTCTGTAAAAGTTGATCCTTCATCATCTAGTGTTGAGATTGCAAGAATGAGTGAGAGCGGCGTTGAAGTTATGTCTGCATCACTTCCTTGCGTTGTTAGCGTTATTGAAAAGATAAATGAACCTCGCTATCCCTCATTTAAAGGAATCATGGCTGCTAAGAAGAAAACAATCGCAACCAAAAGCCTTAGCGACATTGGAATTTCCCCAAGTGAGGTTGGGATAAGTGGCGCCTGGAGCGCAGTATTAGATGCAAAGGCTCGTCCGCCTCGCGATAAAGGAATCAAGATCGAAGATAGTGGTGAGGGCGGATTAAAACTTGCCGAGTTCCTCCAAGAAAAGAGATTGGTCTAGCGATGGCAAAAGTCTTGATTTTGGTCGATCACGCCTCAGGAAAAGTGGCAAAAACGGCTGGGGAGCTAGCAACTTTTGCTAAGCGAGCAGGCGATTGCATTGGGCTAATCCTTGCGCCAGAGGGACAGAGCCAAGCCTTGAGTGAGCAATTAGCAAATACTGTCATTGGACAGGTCATTGCAGTTGAAAGTAATGATTTTGCAAAGCACGGCCAGGCTTGCCTTCTTGATGCAATTACTCAGATAGTTGAAAAAGTAAAGCCTGATGCAATCTTGATTCCATCAACTTCGGCAGGAAAAGAGATAGCAGGAAGATTGGCGATAAGGCTAAATAGCGGAGTTATTACTGATGCTATCGATTTCGCCTCTGATCTAAGCGCTACTCAATCTGTCTTTGGTGGTTCATTTACTGTCGCCTCAAAAGTCAGTGCAGGAATTCCAGTGATAACTATTCGCCCCTCAGCAATTGAGGCTGAAGTTGGATCAAGTGCGCCAGCTTTTGAAAAAGTCGATGCTGTGATTTCTGAAAAGGCAAAACGTGTAACTATTACTGATTCCAAACCTGCTGTTAAAGGCGGCAGGCCAGAGCTAACAGAGGCAAAAGTAGTTATCTCTGGAGGACGTGGAACAAATGGAGATTTCAAACCGGTTGAAGCGTTAGCAGATTTACTCGGCGCAGCAGTTGGCGCATCAAGAGCAGCTACCGATGCTGGTTGGTATCCACATACTCATCAAGTTGGTCAGACTGGAAAGACTGTTAGCCCACAACTTTATTTAGCGTGCGGTATATCTGGCGCGATTCAACATCGGGCGGGAATGCAGACCTCAAAGACAATTGTGGCGATTAATAAAGATCCAGAAGCTCCAATATTTGATGTCGCTGATTTTGGTGTGGTTGGAGATCTCTTTGCAGTTCTGCCTCAAGTGGGGCAAGCAATCTCGGCTAAACGCGCTTAAAGTCCGGCTCCATTAAGCGCTTTTCCTAAAGACATTTAGAATTGGCAATATGCCTCAGGTCTATTTCGATCATGCTTCAACCACCCCGATCTCATCGGTGGCACTTGAGAGCTTTATTGAACAATCAAAACTGGTAGGAAATCCATCAAGCCTTCATAGCAATGGACGCTTGGCGCGAAAGAAAGTGGAGGAGTCAAGAGAAACTCTAGCTAACTTAATTGGCTGCCACTCAAGTGAGATTATCTTCACTGCATCAGGAACTGAGGCTAATAACTTAGCCATCAAAGGAATCTTCTGGCACCGACTAAAAGAAGATCCAAAGCGAAAATTGATTCTAATTTCATCCTTTGAACATCACGCTGTTTTAGATCCAGCGCTCTGGCTTGGTGAATCTAGGCAGGCAGAAATTTCGATGATTAGTGTCAGTAAAGATGGATATATAGATCTTGAGCAGATGGAATCAGTGATCAAAGAGCGCCATGAAGAGATAGCTCTGATAAGTGTGATGCACTCCAATAATGAAGTTGGAACAATTCAGCCAATTAAAGAGATTGCAAAACTTGCAGAGGCTCACAAAATCCCGCTCCATAGCGATGCAGTTCAAAGTCTTGGGAAAGTCAAGCTCTCCTTCAAAGACCTTGGTCTCTTTGCCATGACAGTTAGCGCCCATAAAGTTGGCGGGCCAGTCGGAGTTGCTGCTCTGGTTTTGAAAAAGGGCGTTGATATCACCCCATTACTTCATGGCGGAGGACAGGAGAGAGATATCAGAAGTGGAACGATAAATGCTGCCGGCATTGCATCCTTTGTTTCTGCAACAGCTTCTGCGATGCGAGATATGGAGAGCAATTATCAGAAAGTATTTGCATTAAGAGCAAAACTTATCGACACAATTAAAGATCAGGTCAGTGATGTGAGATTAAATTCGCCTTTAGAAGGAGAGATATTGCCTGGAATTGCCAATATCGAGTTTCCTTCCACTGAGAGTGATTCAATGCTTCTGCTATTTGATGCTGAAGGTATTGCTTGTAGTACCGGCTCTGCTTGTAGCGCTGGAGTCCAGGAAGCTAGCCATGTCCTGCTAGCTATGGGAAGAAGTCAGGCTCAGGCCCGCAGCTCTCTGCGTTTTTCCCTTGGAATCAGCAATAGCGAGAGTGAAATCGAATATCTTGAAGCATGTATCAAGCGCGTAATTGATCGCGCCCGAGCCGCTTACCGAGGTTGAAAATAAAGATATGAAACTCATCGCAGCAATGAGCGGAGGAGTTGATTCGGCTGTTGCTGCTGCGCGAGCAAAAGAAGCTGGACACGAGGTAATTGGTGTTCACCTTGCCCTCTCAAAAAACCCTAAGAAATATCGTTCCGGAGCTAGAGGCTGCTGCACAATTGAGGATTCACATGATGCGAGGCGGGCAGCTGATGTAATTGGAATACCTTTTTATATCTGGGATATGTCTGATGAGTTTCATGAAAATGTAGTTGAAAACTTCTTATCGGAATATGCTGCCGGCAATACTCCAAATCCTTGTCTTAGGTGTAATGAAAAGATTAAGTTTGCAGCTGTTCTAGATAGAGCAAAGGCGATGGGCTTTGATGGAGTAGTAACTGGTCACTACGCACAAACTAAAGATATTGATGGCCAGAGATTGCTCTATCGAGCAGTGGATTCTGGAAAAGATCAATCCTATGTTTTAGCTGTACTTAATCAAGAGCAGATTAATGGCGCGCATTTTCCACTTGGTGATACCACTAAAGATGAGGTTCGACTTGAAGCAAAGTCGCGTGGTTTATCTGTTGCACTTAAGCCAGATAGCCATGACATCTGCTTTGTTCCATCTGGCGATAATGCTGGATGGTTAAGAGAGAGACTTGGTAGTCAGGTTGGAGATATTGTTGATGAAGCAGGAAAAAAATTAGGAGAACATAACGGGGCCTACACCTTTACGATCGGGCAGAGACGAGGTCTTGCGCTAAGCGTTCCAGAGAAGACAGGCGAGCCAAGATATGTGCTAAAAGTTGAACCGGTGAATAACCGCGTGGTTGTTGGAGTGAAAGCAGATCTTGCAATTTATGAAGTATCTGGCCTTAACCCAATCTGGTGTGGCCCAAAGCCAAGTGGGCAAAAGAGTGGATTTATTCAAGTAAGAGCCCATGGCAGCGCCCATAGTTGTAAATACTTTCTTGATGAAAGCGGCCCAATACCAGAGCTAAAAGCCATTGTTGATCAGCCAATCTATGGACTTGCAACAGGTCAGGCAATGGTTATCTATGATGGTGATCGAGTAGTTGGCTCAGCGACAATAACAGGAACTAAGTAATGGCAGGCGATAGCGCAATCAGAGCCAAGATGGCAGAGCTTGCTGAGGCAATTAGGGATCATCAATATCGCTACTATGTTTTAGATAAGCCAGTAATTGAAGATAGCGAGTTCGATCAACTCTGGAATGAACTACTAAAACTTGAGGAGAAGAACCCAAAGTTAAGAGACCCCCACTCGCCCACATTTGAAGTAGGGGGAGGCTTTTCAACCCACTTTGATTCAGTGGATCATATTGAAAAGATGATGAGCCTTGATAATGCTTTTGATGAATCAGAGCTCGATGCCTGGTTGGAAAGGGTTGCTAAAGAGAGTAAGGAAAATACCTGGCTCTGCGAAGTCAAAGTAGATGGCCTTGCGATAAATCTTCTTTATGAGCAATCAAGATTAGTAAGAGCGCTCACTCGTGGAAATGGCATCACAGGTGAGGATGTAACGCTAAATATAAAGACCATTAAAGAAATTCCACATCAACTCATTGGAGATAAGCTTCCACAGCGCGTTGAAATTCGGGGAGAAGTCTTCTTTCCTTTGAGCAAGTTTGCGCAATTAAATGATGAACTTGAAGAAGCTGGAAAGGCCATCTTTGCTAATCCCAGGAATGCAGCCGCAGGATCTCTTCGCCAGAAGGATCCAAGAGTGACAGCTTCACGGCCGCTTTCAATGGTGGTTCATGGACTTGG
>SXMA01000107.1 GCA_005777515.1 Actinomycetota bacterium
ATCAGGGAAGCGCTCTAACCAGGCTGAGCTATAGGCCCGCAAAACGGGAAGCGCAAGGCTACCTGACCTGCGGGCGTGCGCAAAAATAGCACTTTTTTTCCGCTTATTTTTTCACTTTCTAATCCTCGTCATTGACCTTAGCTAATGAGACTACAAAGGTGCCTTGATCAAGATTTACCAGGCGAACACCGAGAGTATCGCGCCCGGTCTGGCGAACTTCTTTAACTGGGGTGCGCATAACTACGCCTCCCGAGGTAATAACTAAAATCTCATTACTTTCATTAACAATTAGTGCGCCAACTAGACCACCTCTTGCCCCCTCATCAACCTTGGCAGCTTTAACTCCAATGCCACCTCGGGATTGCAAACGATATTCACTGATATCAGTTCTCTTTCCAAAACCACCATCTGTTGCTGTTAATACAAAACTCTTTTCATCGCCGCTTCTAATTGTTGCCATAGTTAGTAATTCATCGCCGCTTCTAAATTTCATTCCAATTACGCCAGTTGCAGATCTGCCCATGGAGCGTAGAGATTCATCATCGGCTGTGAATCGAAGTGACATTCCCTTCTTTGAAATTAGAAGTAGCTCATCCTTTGCAGTAATCGCAGAAGCAGCCACAACCTCATCGCCATCTTTTAATGAAATTGCTATTAAGCCGCCTGTTCTTGGTGAGTCATATTCACTAAGTGGACTCTTTTTTACTATTCCGCCTTTTGTGGCAATCACTAAGTAGGGAAGTGATGCGTAATCATTAATCCCAATAACAGAGGCGATGGTTTCATTGGGCTTAAACGCTAATAGGTTTGCAACGTGTTGACCTCTTGCATCACGACCAGCATCTGGGAGCTCATGGACTTTGGCTCTATAGACCCGGCCTTGATTTGTTAGAAAGAGGAGCCAGTCATGAGTTGATGCAGTAAAGAAATGCTCAACTATGTCATCTTGTTTTAAAGCTGCACCTTTAACGCCCTTCCCACCACGTCTTTGAGATCTATATAGATCTGCCTTAGTCCGTTTGGCATATCCACCTCTTGTGATTGTGACAACCACATCCTGGTTAGGGATTAAATCTTCGACTGATAAATCGGTCTCGCCCGCAATAATTTGGGTGCGCCTGTCATCGCCATATTTATCCGCGATCTCTTTGAGTTCTTCTTTGATTATCAATCTTTGAGCGGCAGGATCGTTAAGAATGATCTTCAACTCTTTAATTTCAGCCATCAAAGTTTCAAACTCATCAATAATCTTCTGGCGTTCTAGCGCTGCAAGGCGACGCAGCTGCATATCTAGAATTGCATTGGCTTGAAGTTCATCAACTTCAAGAAGTTTCATTAAACCTTCACGCGCTTGCTCTGATGTAGCACTTGCTCTAATCAAGGCAATTACTGCATCTAGGGCATCTAAAGCTTTTAAGTAACCACTTAAAATATGAGCGCGCTTCTCTTTTTCGTTTAATCTAAATTTCGTCCGTCTGATAATTACTTCAACTTGATGAGTTATGTAATGGCGGACAAATTCATCAAGACGAAGAGTTCTTGGAACATTGTCAACCAAGGCCAACATATTCGCTCCAAAAGAATCTTGGAGTTGGGTTTGTTTGTAGAGGTTATTTAAGACAATTTTAGGAGTGGCATCATTTCTTAGAACTATTACTAAACGTTGGCCAAGGCGCTCATTTCCTTCATCTCTAACATCAGCAATGCCTTTGATTTTTCCATCTTTTACTAGCTCAGCGATTTTGAGAGCAAGATTGTCAGGATTTACTTGATAAGGCAGCTCTGTTACTACCAGACATGTCCGTTTATTAATCTCCTCAACTTCCACAACTGCGCGCATCTGAATAGAGCCACGACCCGTGCGATAAGCATCTTCAATTCCTTGGCGCCCAACAATGATTCCTTTTGTTGGAAAGTCAGGTCCTTTAACAATTCCAAGAAGAGCACTTAGTGTCTCCTCATTAGATGCCTCTGGATTATCAAGAGCCCATTGCACTGCTGCTGCAATTTCGCGCAAATTATGCGGTGGGATATTGGTTGCCATTCCAACAGCGATACCAGCTGAGCCATTAACTAATAAATTCGGAAAGCGGGATGGAAGTACTAATGGCTCTTGGCTTCTTCCATCGTAATTGGCGATGAAATCGACAGTTTCTTCATCAATATCTCGCATGATCTCCATTGCAAGAGGGGCCATACGAGCCTCTGTGTAACGCATTGCTGCTGCTGGATCATTACCAGGAGAGCCAAAGTTTCCATTGCCGTCAACTAATGGATATCTGAGTGACCAATGTTGAGCTAAACGAACCAAAGTGTCATAGATAGCACCATCGCCATGTGGATGGTAATTACCCATAACATCACCGACGATGCGTGATGATTTGTAATAACCCTTATCTGGGCGATACCCCGCGTCATACATCGCATATAAAACTCTGCGGTGAACTGGTTTTAGTCCATCCCTGATATCAGGAAGCGCTCTTCCAACGATAACTGACATTGCGTAATCAAGATAAGAACGAGCCATTTCCACTTGAAGGTCAACAGCTTCAATGCGATCTACTTTATTATCGTCAAGATTTTCCATTAGATATCAAGGAACCTAACATCTTTAGCATTTCTTTGAATAAATTGTCTTCTCTGCTCAACATCTTCTCCCATTAGAACTGAGAAAAGATCATCAGCAGCAGCTGCATCTTCTAAAGTCACTTGCATCAACACGCGGTGGGCTGGATCCATTGTCGTGTCCCAAAGTTCCTTTGCAGGCATCTCGCCAAGGCCTTTAAAGCGCTGGATTCCATCCTCTTTTGGTAACCGTTTTGCCGCCTCTAGCCCTAATTGAATTAAGCCATCTCGCTCTTTATCGGAGAATGCATACTGCACAGGCTCTTTTCCGCCCCATTTGATTTTGTATAACGGGGGTTGTGCCAGATATACAAAGCCTTTTTCAATCAATGGTCGCATAAATCTAAAAAGAAGAGTTAGAAGTAGCGTTCTAATATGTTGTCCGTCAACATCGGCATCTGCCATGAGAATAACTTTGTGATATCTCAGTTTGGCGATATCAAAATCATCATGAATTCCCGTGCCAAGAGCGGTGATTAAAGCTTGAACTTCATTGTTCTGTAGCACCCGATCAATTCTTGCTTTTTCAACATTTAGTATTTTCCCTCTAATTGGAAGGACTGCTTGATATCGAGAATCTCTTCCACCTTTTGTTGAACCACCAGCTGAATCTCCTTCAACAATATAGAGCTCGCACTTTTCAGGCTCAGTCCATTGGCAATCCGCTAATTTTCCAGGCATTCCGCGTCCTTCAAGTAGGCCTTTTCTGCTGCGGGATAAATCTCTTGCTTTTCTCGCTGCAATTCGCGCAGTTGCTGCGTCGATGGCTTTTCTTACAATTTCTTTACCTTCACTTGG
>SXMA01000108.1 GCA_005777515.1 Actinomycetota bacterium
AACAGCCTCATTAAAAGAAATCCGCGAGAGATTTAAAGATCTAGCAACAGATAGCCCATCTGGAGTAATTGAGAGCGTAGCTGGGCGAATAATTTTTAAGCGCGATACCGGAAAGTTATGTTTTGCAACTCTTCGTGAAGGCGATGGCACAGAGCTACAAGCAATGTTTTCGCTAGATAAAGTTGGCGAAGATGTTCTAGAGAGTTGGAAGAGCGATATCGATTTAGGCGATATCGTAAGTGTTACTGGCGAGGTGATTACTTCAAAGCGTGGTGAGTTGTCAATCCTTGCCAATTCATATCAATTAGCCTCCAAAGCCCTGCGCCCGCTGCCAAATGAGCATAACCCGCTCAATGAAGAGACTCGTGTTCGCCAAAGATATGTCGATTTAATTGTCAGACCTGAGGCAAGAGCGAATGCAAGAATTAGGCCAAAAGTTCTTAAGTCAGTAAGAGATACCTTTGATAAGTATGACTTTATTGAAGTTGAGACCCCAATGCTTCAAGTCATGCATGGGGGAGCAGCAGCAAGGCCCTTTAAGACCTTTAGTAATGCCTATGACATGGATCTTTATCTACGAATTGCTCCTGAGTTATTCCTAAAAAGATGCGTGGTAGGTGGCATTGAGAAAGTCTTTGAAATAAATAGAAATTTCAGAAATGAGGGAGCTGATTCAAGCCACTCTCCAGAGTTTGCCATGCTTGAGATGTATTGGGCCTATGCCGATTGGCAGAATATGAAATCTCTAACCCAAGAGATAGTCCAAAACGCAGCTCTTGCCATCTTTGGTTCCCATAAAGTTGAACATCATGATGGACGAATCAGTGATCTAGGTGGGAATTGGAGAGAGCTAGATTTCTATACCGCCATCTCAGATGCTGCAGGCTTAACTGTTACTCCAGCTACGAGCCGAGAAGAGCTAGTAAAGATTGCTGAAAAAGCTGGTCTAAAAGTTGATCCAGCATGGATTCATGGCAAGTTGGCTGAGGAGATCTTTGAATATTTCTATAGCGGCAAGTTAAATGCCCCGACCTTTGTTATGGGATTCCCAGTTGATACCTCACCTCTGGTTCGAGAACACCGCAGTGTTAAAGGAATTGCTGAGAAGTGGGATCTCTATATCGATGGCTTTGAATTAGCCACCGGATATAGCGAATTAATAGATCCGGTTATCCAAAGAGATCGCCTAATAGAGCAAGCAAAACTCGGAGCAAAAGGTGATCTAGAGGCTATGCAGGTAGATGAAGATTTCCTTCGCGCCATGGAACATGGCATGCCCCCTATGGGAGGAGTTGGGATGGGAATTGATCGACTTCTTATGGCTTTAACTGGACTTGGAATTAGAGAGACAATTCTTTTTCCATTAGTTAAGCCGGAAGAGAATTAAATGAGCATAACTGTTCGCCCAGCCAGAACGACAGATGTTAAGTCTGTCCGCAGGATCATTGATCAATACGCTCTGCAGCGCCGCCTGCTTTCAAAAGACACAGTAAAGCTCTATGAAGATGTTCAAGAATTCTTTGTTGCAGAAAGTGATGGGGAAGTAATTGGTTGCGGAGCTCTTCACGTTCTCTGGGAAGACTTAGGAGAGGTTAGAACTGTTGCAGTGGATGAAGGATTTAGAAGACAGAAAATCGGCAATCAGATTCTTGAAGCAATCACTAATCGGGCTAATTCTCTGGGTTTGAGAAGATTATTTTGTTTGACATTTGAAACTGAGTTTTTTGCGCAACATGGCTTTAACGTTATTCAAGGAACTCCGGTGGAGGCAGATGTCTATCAGCAACTACTACGCTCCTACGATGAAGGTATTGCTGAGTTTCTAGACCTTGAGAGTGTGAAGCCAAACACCCTGGGTAACACCAGAATGCTCAAGATTCTCTAATCTTTTCGGGCATAAAAACCTAAATATGGCGGTTATAGCCCCTATGGATTCCCATATCTAGCGCTGATTTGGGGGCAGGAAAATAGATGTCGCATCGTTTCAAGCCTTCTTATACGCTAGAGCCAGTCCGTTTTACCAAGTCCGATAAGGAGATGAACTGATGTTTGAGCGCTTTACCGATCGAGCCCGCCGCGTTGTTGTTCTGGCGCAAGAAGAAGCTCGCATGCTCAATCACAATTACATCGGAACCGAACATATCCTCCTTGGCCTTATCCATGAAGGAGAAGGCGTCGCTGCAAAAGGTTTAGAGTCTCTAGGAATTTCACTTGAAGCAGTTCGCTCTCAAGTTGAAGAAATTATCGGCCAGGGACAGCAAGCACCATCAGGTCATATTCCATTTACTCCAAGAGCTAAGAAAGTTCTTGAGCTATCACTTCGTGAAGCTCTTCAACTTGGACATAATTACATTGGAACAGAACACATTCTTCTTGGCCTTATCCGCGAGGGAGAAGGCGTTGCCGCGCAAGTTCTAGTAAAACTTGGCGCAGATCTCAATCGAGTTCGTCAACAAGTAATTCAATTACTCTCTGGTTATCAAGGAAAAGAAGCTGTTGCGGCAGGGCCTGCAGAGGGAACTCCATCCACATCTTTAATCCTTGATCAATTTGGTCGTAACCTAACTACAGCTGCGCGCGAAGGAAAATTAGATCCAGTAATTGGCCGTGAAAAAGAGATTGAACGTGTAATGCAGATTCTCTCCCGTCGCACGAAAAATAATCCAGTGTTAATTGGCGAGCCAGGTGTTGGAAAGACTGCTGTTGTTGAAGGTTTAGCTCAAGCAATTGTCAAAGGCGATATTCC
>SXMA01000028.1 GCA_005777515.1 Actinomycetota bacterium
ACTCTTTAGTTCGCCAGCGATAAATGCTTTTGTTCTCACTAAAGCCTCTTCATCAGAGTAATTATCAGGAGGAGACTTCATAAAGAAACTAGATGGGGAAAGTAGTGGCCCACCAATTCCACTATCCATCGCAACCTTTGCGCAGCGCAGAGCATCAATAATGACGCCAGCTGAGTTTGGTGAGTCCCAGACCTCAAGTTTGTATTCAATAGTTAGGGGAACATCTCCAAATGCTCGTCCTTCAAGTCGGACAAAGGCCCACTTTCGATCATCGAGCCACTGCACATAATCAGATGGGCCAATGTGAACATTGCCCTCTCCCATGTCGTAATCAAGCTGTGATGTAACTGATTGAGTTTTGGAGATCTTCTTTGACTCTAGGCGATCCCGCTCAAGCATGTTCTTAAAATCCATATTTCCGCCAACATTTAATTGATAGGTCCTATCAACTTTGACTCCACGGTCTTGGAATAGCTTGGTTAGGACTCTATGAGTAATAGTTGCTCCAACTTGAGATTTAATATCATCGCCAACGATTGGAAGGCCGGCCTTTGTGAATTTATCAGCCCACTCAGGGGTTGAGGCAATAAAGACTGGAAGTGCGTTAACAAAGCCGCAGCCAGCATCAATTGCGCATTGGGCATAAAACTTTGTAGCAACCTCTGAGCCAACAGGCAGATAGCAGACTAGAACATCAACCTTGGCATCTTTGAGAGCTTTAACCACATCAACAGCTGGTGAATCAGACTCTGTAATTGTCTCCCGGTAATAGCGACCAAGGCCGTCATGAGTTACACCTCTTAAAACCTTAACGCCAGATTGTGGAACATCAGAGAATTTGATGGTGTTGTTTTCGCTAGCCCAGATAGAATCTGCAAGATCTAGACCGACTTTTTTCTTATCAACATCAAAGGCCGCTACGAACTTCACATCACCTACGTGATATCCCCCGACGACTACATTCATCAGACCTGGAATCTCTTGATCCCTTGCCGCATCTCGGTAGTAATGCACCCCTTGCACTAGAGAATTGGCGCAATTACCAACTCCAACTATTGCTACGCGGATCTCTTTATCTGGGCTCACTAGTTTTTCCTTTCAGATCTGATCATTTGATCAAGCCAAGCAATTTCACGCTCAGCAGTTTCAAGAGAGTGGCGGCGCCACTCCAGAAGATATTTATCAAGACCAACGGCTGACTTATCTAGATCAGCTTTTAAGATCTCAGCCTTCTCCTTAAGGCGGCGCTGGCGCCCCTCAAGAATCCTTAATCGATTTCGAGTTGAAGTGGGCCCAAAGAATGCGACGCTCACTTCAAAGTTATCGTCATCTAGGCCGAGCTCTCCTGCCCCTTGAGTTAATTCTTCAAATTTAGCCAGGCCTTTTTGAGTAATGGAGTAGACGATTCGAACTCGCTTTGACTTTCCACCCTTGGGAACTTCCAATTGAATGATTAGACCTGCATCAAGCATTCGCTTTAACTGCGGATAGAGAACAGAGAATGAAAGGGCTCTAAAGGGGCCAAAGATGGCTGTAAGCCTTTTTCGGAGCTCATAGCCATGAAGGGCGCTCTCTTTTAATAGGCCAAGAAGGGCAAACTCGAGCGATTCAGCTCTAGATCTCATCTCCCCCACCCCTTATTTATATCGATTCGATATATCGAGTGGATAGTAAACCCTGACAAGCCCCTTTGCGCAACTCTGACCCACAGAGATCCTTGGGGTGTTGTTATAAAACTCTCAGGTTTGCGCGAGTCAGACTTATTAGTAGCAAATATCAGGCATACCCTTATTTTCTAGAGTTCGCCCGCACTTTATACATTGCCTACAGAACCACTGGGCGCTCTAGAAATGAGGACCTCTTAGATGAGTCTCTTCTCTTGGAAGCTACATGGAAGTGGAAAAAGCCTTGCCCCTGGCGAGGTCGTCTCGACAGATGAACGTCTGAGTTGGCCGCGCACCATTGGCGTTGGTTTCCAACATATTGCAGCGATGTTCGGCGCTACGTTTCTAGTTCCAATTCTTACGGGCCTACCCCCTACCACCACACTTTTCTTCTCTGGCGTAGGAACGATCCTCTTCCTCATCATTACTCAAAATAAAGTTCCAAGTTACCTTGGATCATCCTTTGCATTCCTTGCTCCAATTGCCGCATCTGTTAAGAGCGACAGCATGGCAGTTGCCCTCGGCGGCGTAGTTGCAACCGGAGTCCTATTAGCTCTAGTTGGTCTAATTGCTCGCGCAGTTGGAACTGGCTGGATTAATTGGATGTTGCCTCCTGTGGTTACTGGAACAATCGTTATGGTCATCGGCCTAAACCTTGCTCCAGCTGCTAAAAATGGCTTAGCAAGTGGGCCAGTTCTTGGAACCTTAACTCTGCTCGCAATTGCATCATTTGCAGCCTTCTCCCGAGGCTTCATCGGACGAATTTCAATTTTCCTCGGAGTTGTTGTGGGATATCTGGTGGCATTTGTCATGGGAGATGTCAACACTGATGGAATCTCAGCAGCTAAATGGGTTGCTGCCCCAACTTTCACAACTCCTGAATTCAAAGTCAGCGCCATCATTCTCTTTATCCCAGTAGTTCTGGTGCTGATTGCTGAGAATGTTGGACATGTTAAAGCGGTATCAAACATGACTGGTAAAGACCTTGATGATCAGATGGGTAATGCCCTGTTTGCTGATGGCGTTGCTACCACCCTTGCGGGCGCTGGCGGCGGCTCAGGAACCACCACTTATGCCGAAAATATCGGCGTAATGGCTGCTACCCGAGTTTATTCAACCGCGGCATATTGGATTGCAGCCTTTGGCGCAATCATCTTGTCAGTGTCACCAAAGTTTGGCGCTGTTCTCAGCGCTATTCCTGGTGGAGTACTAGGAGGAGCGCAAGTTGCTCTCTTTGGAATGATCGGCATTCTAGGAGCAAAAATCTGGATTGAATCAAAGGTGAATTTCACTGATTCCACCAATTTGCTCGTAGTCGCTTCAGCAATCATCATTGGAATTGCTGATGTCTCCTGGACTAGTGGTGATTTCACATTTAATGGAATCATAAATGCAACTCTGGTTGCAATCGTTGGTTATCGCGTATTTCACAATATCTCCAAATCGCGTGGAACTAGCGTTTCATAAACCAGCAGTAAATTAGCTATCTAGAGTAGTTAAAAGAGGCGCCTGGCTTAGCCGCTATGCGCCTCTTTCGTTATCCCTTTTTCTAGGCGAAAGTGTTGGATAATTCTCCGATGATCCTCGACTTTCCGGCTAGATATCCCGAATATCTAATTGCTGCGATGATTATTATTTTGGCCCCAGGACCAAGCGTTCTCTTCATTATCGCTAGAGCAATTGCTTGGGGCAGAGCAACAGCAATCGCATCAGTTGCAGGAAATGTCACAGGCGCATTTACTCTCTCACTTGCTGTGGCATTTGGCTTGGGGCCGATTCTGCAGGCAAGTGAGTTAGCTTTTATTGGAGTTCAACTTCTTGGCGGGCTCTATCTGATCTATCTAGGCCTTGATGCAATTAGACACTCCAAAATTCATGCCGACGATATGGTCAATCAGGGAGATGTAAAGCCTTCAAATATTAGATCCATCAAAGATGGCTTCTGGGTTGGAGCCCTGAATCCGAAAGGGTTAGTTTTCTTTGCCGCTATCTTGCCGCAATTTGTCGATAAGGGATCAGAGCAGGTAACCGAGCAGCTGGTGATTATGGGGGCGACTTTTGCCATTCTCGCTTTCTTCTCTGATGGCACCTGGGGCTTAATCGCTGGAACTGTGAGGCAGTGGCTAGCCACCTCCCCGCAGCGCTTAGTTCTCATGCGCAGAATCGGCGGGCTGGTAATGATCACCCTTGGAATATTTACCTTAACTTCAGCGATCTAAGCGATGAAATGTCAGTGCCTCAAGGCAGAATCACGCCATGAGCAAAGCTAGAGAGTTTATAAGCCCGAGTGATTTAACTTTTTCTTGGAATGGATGCCATAGATGTCTATGGCTTAATTACAACCATGGCGTTAAGGCTCCATCATTTTTCCCATTAGTTGGAGAGCTCTCTGCGATGCAGGAGAAGCACTTTAATGGCGCCAAATCAAAGGATCTCCATCCAGAAATTAAGCCAGGCAAAGTCTTAGATCGCGGTGGTTGGGTTAAATCAATGCCAATTACTTATAACTCAAATCCTTCTCCCTATGCCATAAGAGGAAAATACGACTTACTGATGGAATTTGAAGATGGCACCTATGGCGTAATTGATTGCAAATTCCAGGGAAAAAATAACGATAAGAGTGATTTTTACTCACCTCAACTTGAAGCCTATGCCTTTGCGCTAGAAAACCCCCTCCAAGGAGAGGCAAAGCAGATTTCAGTCCTTGGTCTTCTTGTCTGGTCGCCAGAAAATCCTGAAGGAAACCCAGAGAGTGGTTTTAGCCTTAATTTAAGTAGCGCCTGGTATCCAATTACGAGAAATCCAGTTGGGCTAGCAGAGCGGCTACAAGATTTCATTCAGGTAATAAGCGGCGAAGTTCCCAGCGCTGATTCAACTTGCGATACTTGCAAATTTATTACTACGCGTCGAGAGATCTTCGGGCAGGAGTAATTACTCCTGGCTCTCTTTCCTCTCGCGTCGTCTCTGCTCATCTAAAGCTTCTTTAGCTTGTGAGGCATAGATATCAACATATTCTTGTCCTGAGAGCTCCTGCAATTTCTTCATAAGGGAATCAGTTGCCTTCCTTAACTCCTCAGGATCACTTGATTTATCCGGGGTTGGAAAATACATCGGTTCACCAAAGACCATCTTCACCCTCATTATCTTTGGAATTACTTTTCCAGTCGGTTGTATCTCTGCGGTATGAAACATCGCTACCGGCACAATAGGCGCGCCACTTTCCATAGCAAGTCTTGCTATTCCAGTTCTTCCTCTATAGAGCCGGCCATCTGGAGATCTAGTTCCTTCTGGATAGATACCAAGGCAGCCGCCCTCTGCAAGAACAGAGAGTCCTGTAAGTAGCGCTGCCTCACTTCTAGATCCTCCTGCTCGATCAACGGAGACTTGGCCAAGTGCGATAAAGGTCAACTTCTTAACTAGCCCCTTTAGTCCAGGAGATGTGAAGTATTCACTCTTAGCTAGAAAGGTTACCTTTCTTGGAATTACTAGTGGCATAAATATTGAATCACTAAAGGAGAGATGATTTGAAGCAATAATTACTGGCCCGGTTGCAGGTACAAAGCGAAGTCCGGAAACTTTTGGCCTAAAGAGCAAGGTCAGCACTGGGAGAAGGAATGACTTAAGAAGGCCGTAGGCGATCTTGTCGCCAGCAACCATCGCTTCAACTTTATTTCTCTTTCGCCGTAGCGCCATGGCCCTAATTTAGAGCCTTTTGCTCCTCTTATGACACTATGCGTGTCGTGAGCGTAATTCCTAACCCGCAAGCTTTTTATCTGCCCAGCGGACCCGTTGCAGTTTTGATGATCCATGGATTTAACGGCTCTCCTGCATCAATCAGGCCTTGGGCGCAAGGCCTTGCAGATCTTGGATTTAGCGTTGCAGCTCCATGTCTTCCAGGACATGGCACTACTTGGGAAGATATGAATAACACCACTTGGCAACAATGGTATGAAGAAGTTGATAGAGAATTTACAGAGTTAAAGAAAAATCATGAGCGCGTCTTTGTTGCTGGATTCTCAATGGGTGGAGCGCTCTCACTTCGCCTTGCCAGCATTAGAGGAGCTGAGATTGAAGGTTTGATTTTGATTAACCCTGCAATAAAAGATACTAGGCTCAGAGTAAAGCTTGTTCCACTATTAAAGTATTTGGTTGGCTCC
>SXMA01000109.1 GCA_005777515.1 Actinomycetota bacterium
ATAGATAAAACATCCACCATCTCGGTATTTACTAGCGATGGGACTAAATCAAGAACAAATGCTCGGCCACCTGACATGCCAGCTGCAAAGTTTCGCCCTGTTTTGCCAAGAATGACCACAGTTCCACCAGTCATATATTCACAGCCATGATCGCCAACACCTTCAACAACGGCTAGCGCTCCAGAATTTCTTACACAAAATCTCTCGCCCACTATTCCTCTTACAAATATCTCGCCTTGAGTTGCTCCATATCCAATAACGTTTCCAGCAATTACGTTTTCATGAGAGGCAAAGTTTGCCTTCTCATCAGGGCGCAAAATTACTCGCCCGCCAGATAGCCCCTTTCCAAGATAATCATTGGTATCTCCGTAGAGGCGAAGAGTAAGTCCGCGTGGAATAAATGCTCCTAGCGATTGACCTGCAGAGCCATGGAAGGTGATATCAATTGTGTCATCGGCAAGGCCTTGACCGCCATATTTTCTAGTAATTTCAGAGCCCAGCATCGTTCCAACTGTTCGATTACCATTTCTAATTTTCATCTGCAATTTAATTGGAGACTTACTTTCTAAGGCGCTCTCTGAAAGTTTTATTAGCTCATTATCTAGAGCAGCTTCAAGCCCATGATCTTGAGTCGTGGTATTTCTGCGCGCAGATCCTGATGCTGATTCTGGCGCAGCGAGAATTGGCGTTAAATCAAGTCCACTTGCCTTCCAATGCTCCACTGCAGCAGAAGTTTCGAGGCTTTCAACTGCGCCGACTGCTTCGCTAAGACTTCTAAATCCTAGGCTTGCAAGAATCTCTCTTACCTCCTGAGCAATGTATTCAAAGAAAGTTTCAACGAATTCCGGCTTTCCAGTAAAGCGTTTCCTTAGTTCTGGATTTTGAGTTGCAACACCAACTGGGCACGTATCTAAGTGACAGACTCGCATCATCACACAACCTGAAACCACAAGTGGCGCAGTAGCAAAACCAAATTCCTCTGCTCCAAGGAGAGCGGCGATAACTACATCTCTTCCTGTCTTCATTTGTCCATCGGTTTGAACCACGATGCGATCTCTTAGTCCATTTAGCATCAAAGTCTGTTGTGTTTCTGCAAGACCAAGTTCCCATGGAGCGCCAGCATGTTTGAGGGAAGTAAGCGGAGATGCTCCAGTTCCACCATCATGGCCAGATATTAAAACAACATCTGCATGCGCCTTGCTAACCCCTGCTGCAACAGTGCCAACTCCAACTTCAGCAACGAGTTTTACATGGATACGCGCTCTGTTATTTGCATTCTTTAAATCGTGGATTAGTTGAGCTAAATCTTCGATCGAGTAAATATCATGATGTGGCGGCGGCGAGATTAAGCCAACGCCAGGAGTTGAGTAGCGCACCTTGGCAATCCAGGGATAAATTTTATTCCCAGGCAATTGTCCACCCTCGCCAGGTTTAGCTCCTTGCGCCATCTTTATCTGAATATCATCGGCATTTACTAAATACTCACTTGTTACACCAAATCTACCTGAAGCAACTTGCTTGATTGCAGATCTTGCTGAATCGCCATTGGCTTGAGGAATGAAACGCTCAGGATCTTCGCCGCCCTCTCCAGTATTTGATTTAGCGCCGATTCGATTCATTGCAATTGCCAGCGTTTCATGAGCTTCCTGTGAGATTGAGCCATAGGACATAGCTCCTGTTGAAAATCTCTTAACAATTTCTGAAACTGGCTCAACTTCATCTATAGCTACTGGTTTTCTTAGCCCCTGCTTGAAGGTGAAAAGACCGCGAAGCGTCATCAAAGACTTAGATTGATCATCTACTCGCTTGGTATATCTCTGGAAAATGTCATAGCGCTTTGATCTTGTGGCATGTTGGAGAGCAAAGACAGTCTCTGGATCAAAGAGATGAGGTTCGCCATCTCTGCGCCATTGATACTCCCCACCAATTGGAAGTCGTTTAGATCCTGGAACTTCTCCCCCAGGCGGATAGGCGATGTGATGGCGCGCAATTGTCTCTTGTGCGATTACTTCGAGATCTACACCGCCAAGGCGTGAGGTTGTTCCAACAAAGTACTCGTTAACCAATGCTTGTGACAATCCGATAGCTTCAAAGACTTGCGCTCCGGTGTAGGAGGCAATCGTGGATATTCCCATCTTGGACATAACTTTTAAAACGCCTTTGCCCAATGACTTAATTAAATTCTTTACTGCCTTCTCAGGCGTAATTCCTGTAATAACTCCGGTTAAAACCAAATCCTCAGCGCTCTCCATCGCTAGATATGGATTTACAGCAGCTGCTCCATAGCCAATCAAAAGCGCAACGTGATGAACTTCTCTTACCTCACCACTTTCAATAACTAATCCAACTTTAGTTCTTGTCTTCTCACGAATTAGGTGATGGTGTACCGCCGAGGTTAAAAGTAGCGACGGAATCGGTGCATTCTCTGCATCCCCATCACGGTCAGAGAGAATGATAATTCGAGCTCCTTGAGAGATTCCCTCAGAGACCTCAGCTCGAATCTCCTCAATTCGCTCTTGCAGGCCTTGGCCGCCTTCAGAAATTGGGAAGAGACCGCGTATGACATAGGTAGAAAGCCCTGGATGATTGTTATCAGCATTGACGTTAATTATTTTTGCAAGTTCATCATTATCTATAACTGGAAAGGCCAAAGAAATCTGTCTACAAGATGCTGGGCCTGGATCAAGAAGATTATGTTCTGGCCCAATGGATCCCCCAAGTGAGGTAACTAGCTCCTCCCTTATGGCATCAAGTGGTGGATTTGTTACTTGCGCAAAGAGCTGCGAGAAATAATCAAACAAGAGTCGCGGCTTAGCAGAGAGTGCCGCGATTGGAGTGTCGGTTCCCATAGATCCGATTGGTTCAATTCCACTTTTTGCCATCGGAGTGACAATCATTCTTAGCTCTTCTTCGGTATAACCAAATGCGCGCTGTCTTCTTAAAACCGAGGAGTGCGGATAAATGATGTGCTCTCGTGCTGGTAAATCTGGAAGCCGCACAATTCCGGCATGGAGCCATTCGCCATAAGGAGCGTTAGTTGCAAGGCTCTGCTTAATCTCTTCATCCTCAATGATGCGACCAGATTGGATATCAACGAGGAACATGCGGCCTGGTTGAAGTCTTCCCTTGCGAATAACTTTTTCTTGCGGAATATCTAGTACGCCAACTTCACTTGCCAGCACTACCAAACCATCATCTGTGACCCAGTAGCGAGATGGACGTAATCCATTTCGATCCAATACTGCGCCGATCTGCTTTCCATCTGTGAACGTGACGCAGGCTGGTCCATCCCATGGCTCCATTAAAGAAGCATGGAAACGATAGAAATCTTTTAACTTCTCAGGCATAGTTTCGTGATTTTCCCAAGCCTCTGGAATCATCATAAGAATGGAATGGGCAAGGCTGCGCCCGCCCAGATAAAGAAGCTCTAACACTTCGTCAAAGGAGGCCGAATCACTTCCAGATGGATCAACTATGGGAAATAGTCGAGAGAGATCGCCAGGGATCAGATCACTTTCAAGGAGTGCTTCGCGGGCTGCCATCCAATTGCGATTTCCTCTAACCGTATTTATCTCACCATTATGAGCAATGAATCGATAGGGATGGGCAAGCGGCCAAGACGGAAAAGTGTTGGTAGAAAATCTCGAGTGAACTAGAGCAAGAGGTGATACTAAACGCGGATCTGAAAGATCTGGAAAGAATTCTTCTAATTGCCCTGTAGTAAGCATTCCTTTGTAAACAATCGTCCTACTAGAGAGCGAAGTAAAGTAAATTGAGAGTTCATGCTCAACTCTCTTTCTGAAACAGAATGCTCTTCGATCTAAATCTAAGTCACTTACTCCATCCTTGGATGAAACAAATATTTGCTCAAATTCAGGCATTACCGAGAGCGCAGTAGCTCCAAGAGATGATGCGTTAATTGGCAGCTTGCGCCAACCTAGAATTGTGAGATTCTCTTCGCTTGCAATCTGCTCAATCCGTGACTTATTTGCGAAATTCTTTGGCAAGAAAACAACTCCAGCTGCATAGCTATGCGGTGCTGGCAACTCAAAAGGAAGAACTGCGCGGAAGAATTGATCAGGAATAC
>SXMA01000110.1 GCA_005777515.1 Actinomycetota bacterium
ACCCCATACCCCAAAGCAGTTACTCTCACTAGAAAACTTAAGCAAAGATCTTTACTCAACTTCTCTTATAAGAGGACCTTAAGAATACCTTGAATTTTCCGCCTTAAGAAACTGCTGCTTTTAGACGCGTAATGCAGCGCTGCTTTCCTAGTAGCTCCATCGATTCAAAAAGCGGTGGAGATATATGGCTACCTGTGACTGCAATTCGAACTGGCGAGAAGGCAAGGCGCGGCTTAAGAGCCATCTGATCAATTAACGCCTCGCGCAATTTCGCCTCGATAGAGCCATGGCTCCAATCATCTACGCCCTGCAAAACCTCTAGAGATTTAGCAATCACAGCCTGCGCCTGATCACCTGAGAGCGCAGTGCTAGCTTCTTGATCGAAGGAGAGCTGCTCTGTAAATAAGAATTTAAGCATGGCGCTTACTTCATTCATTCTTGCAATCCGCTCTTGAATTATCGGAAGTGCTTGGCGAAGAACTTTAAGCTCATCATCTTTGCCACTGACTACCCCATCTTTAAGAAGGAAAGGAAGGGCCCTAGAAAGGAAATCATCGAGGGTTAATTTTCTAATCTTCTCGCCATTTATTGCTTCAAGCTTTTTCATATCAAATCTAGCCGGCGAACTATTGACGCGCTCTAATTCAAATAGCTCAACTAATTCATTCATCGAGACATCTTCCCGATCATCACCAGGAGACCAGCCAAGAAGAGCTAGGTAATTACAGATTGCCTCAGGCAAAAACCCTGACTCTCGATACCAAGCAATAGAGACCTCGCCATTTCTCTTGGATAACTTGGCATTATCTTGACCCATAACAAATGGCAGGTGAGCAAAGACTGGAAACTCATCGTTTTTGACTCCCATTGCTTGATAGACCCGAATCTGTCTTGGGGTGGATGAGAGTAGATCCTCGCCCCTGAGTACATGGGTAATCTTCATTAAGACGTCATCGACTGCAACCGCTAGGGTATAAAGCGGAGAACCATCAGCGCGCATCAAGACAAAGTCTGGAACATACTTATGTTCGAAGCTCACTTCACCTCTGATTAAGTCGTTGAAGGTGGTTGACCCATCTGGCATCCGCATGCGAACTACTGGAGCTCTACCTTCTTTAATAAATGCTTCGATTTCACTACTTGTCAGATCGCGACATTTTCCGTCATAACCTGGAGCTTGATTTAACTCTCGTTGCTTATCACGTCTCTTCTCTAGCTCCTCAGTTGAGCAGTAGCAATGGTAGGCATCGCCGTTTTTGATAAAGATGTCAGCCCAATGCTTGTAAACATCAAGTCTTTGAGATTGCAGATATGGCCCGTGTTCTCCCCCAACTTCAGGGCCCTCATCCCAATTGATTCCCAGCCACTTAAGGGTTTCGATAGCGCGAGCAATATATTCATCAGTGACTCTCTCACGATCTGTATCTTCAACACGGAAAATCAATTTCCCGGAGCAATGTCTGGCATAGGCCCAGGCAAATAGCGCAGTTCTAATGTTTCCCACATGGAGATCTCCTGTGGGAGATGGTGCAAAACGAGTTCTAACCTCACGAGTCGATGAATTAGCCACGGCTACTCACCCTATTTCTAAGCGTTCCCAGTCCTTCAATAGAGACACTTACCTCACCCGATGGATTCATTGCGCCGATTCCCGATGGAGTTCCAGTAAGAATTACATCTCCTGGGAGTAGTGTCATAACTTTGGTGACAAACTCGATAATAAATGGCACATCAAAGACCATATCTGAAAGCTTTGCGCTCTGTTTAAGTTCGCCATCAACGTGAGCTGTAATCAACTGATCTCCAGGGATAAATTTGGTATCAATCCATGGTCCAAGAGGGCAGAATGTGTCAAAGCCTTTTGCTCTACTCCACTGACCATCTTTCTTCTGAAGATCTCTTGCGGTGACATCGTTGGCTAGGGTGTAGCCAAAAATCACATCGTTGACCTTTTCTCTGGGGACTTCTTTACAAATCTTTGAGATAACAACTGCTAACTCTGCTTCATGATCCACTCGCTCACTTGTATCTGGCCATTGAATCAAATCCTCCGGGCCAATTACTGAAGTGTTAGGTTTAATGAAAATTATTGGTTCAGCTGGTACCTCCCCGCCCATCTCGGCTGCATGATCGGCATAGTTTTTTCCAACACAGACCACTTTGCTTCTTGGTATTACTGGGGCAAGAAGCTTGACTTCATTGAGTGCAAATACTTCTTCTTGCTTAAAGATTCCGGCATAGAGTGGATCGCTAGCGATTGCAGTAATACTCAAATCATCTTCTAGGAGACCAAAATGAGGATCACTACCTAGCTTTGAACCAGCAGGAGGAGAGAATCTAACGATGCGCATTAGCTAACCCTAAACCTCTTTGTCAGGGACTCGATCAGCAGGGCGCTCAACTAGAAATGTTGCGATTCGATGTCTTCTTCCAATGGGACGCTCGGCGGTTAGAACCCAGCCCTTAAGCGTGACTGTACTTCCAGGAATTGGCACACGTCCCAAACTCTTTGCTACAAATCCACCAATTGTGTCAACATCTTCTTTCTCATCTTCGCTTAATTCAAATTCGAGTTTATCTGCTAAGTCCTCTAGATGAAGCCGAGCCGAGACTCTAACCTGAGAAGTAGTTACCCATTCAAACTCTTCTACATCATCATCGTATTCATCAGCAATCTCACCAACAATCTCTTCCAAAATATCTTCGATAGTAATCAGACCAGCAGTTCCGCCATATTCATCAACCACAATTGCAAGGTGAATCTGGTCTCTCTGCATCTCCTTTAATAGCTCTGATGCGGTCTTAGTCTCTGGAACAAATGTTGCGCCTCTAATGTGCTGGCTAACTAGCTCGGTTAACTCAGCCTCACGATATTCATGAGTCCTTCTTGCTAAATCTTTTACATAGGCAATACCAAGAATCTCATCAAGGTTTTCGCCAATCACCGGAATTCTGGTAAATCCAGAGCGAAGTGCTAAGGAAAGACCCTGTCTTAAGTTCTTGCTTCCCTCGATCCAGACCATCTCTGTTCTTGGAACCATTAACTCTCTAACTAATGTATCGCCCAACTCAAAGACTGAATGAATCATCTCGTGCTCTGATTCTTCAACTAGCCCTCGTTCATGGGCCTGGTCAACTAGATCACGAAGCTCTGCCTCATTAGCAAATGGCCCAGATTTGAATCCTTTTCCTGGGGTTATGGCATTTCCTATCGCAATCAAGAGCGCAGTTAGTGGTCCTAATATTTTTGACATTATTACCGCAACCACGCAGGCCGGAATAATCCATCGACCAGCATTTTGTTTTGCCAAAGTCCTTGGGCCAACCCCGACAACTACGTAGGAGAGAACCACCATGGCAACTACGGCAATGAACATCGCTAGAGCAATTGGCTCAAATAAGACAATAAAGGCTTGTGCGACAATTACCGTTGCGGTTAATTCAGATGCTTTTCTTACAAACAAAATCACATTTAAGTAACGGGCCGGCTCCTTTATAACCCTTGCAACCCAAGAAGCTGATTTAGATGACTTGACCTCAAGCTCTTCGACAAATACTCGAGAGATGGAGTTAATTGCAGACTCGGAGCCAGCTAAAAATCCGGCAAAAAGTAAGAGGGCAACTACTGATAGAACTTCAGTAAGGCTCACCGTTTAGCTCTCCATTCAACTAGATATCTATCCTGCAAGGCGAACATCACTTCTTTCTCATCTGCTTTCATGTGGTCATATCCCAAGAGATGGAGAACTCCATGAACTGTGAGCAATTCTAATTCATCTTGAAGGCTGGAATTCACCTTAAGCGCATTCTTGTTGGCATATGTTGGGCAGAGAGCAATATCCCCTAGCATTGCAGGGCCAAGAGTCGCTGAATTTGGTTTTACTTCATCCATTGGAAATGCCAGAACATCAGTTGGTCCCTCTTCCTCCATCCAGCGCAAGTGAAGCGCGCTCATCTCTTCTTCATCTAGCAAAGAGATGTTGAGCTCAGAATCAGGGTGAACTCCTTGGGCCAAAATAGTGAATTGAGCAATTGATTTAAGGCGCTCTAAATCACACTTAGAATCAGTTAAATCACTAAGTTCTATATTCATTTCGCACTTTACCTAATTGGCTTAAGTAAGTTAGCGATCACTCCTTAGCGAACGTGGCTTATTCTCTCGTCTATCAGCTCTATTTCCTGCAACTAGATTATCAAAGCGTCCATAGGCATCGACAATTTCGCTGACCAATCTATGTCTGACTACATCCTCTGAAGTTAAATCCATGAAAGAAATATCATCAATACCCTCTAAAATATCGCGCACAATCTTCAATCCCGAGTCCTGATGGCTTGGAAGATCTATCTGGGTAACATCTCCCGTGATTACCATCTTTGATGAAAATCCAAGTCTGGTTAAAAACATTTTCATCTGTTCAGGTGAGGTGTTCTGAGCCTCATCCAAGATAATGAATGAATCGTTAAGAGTTCGACCTCGCATGTATGCAAGGGGAGCAACTTCAATAGTTCCTGATGACATTAAGCGAGGAATCGCCTCTGGATCAAGCATGTCATGGAGGGCATCAAAGAGGGGGCGAAGATATGGATCTATTTTTTCATGGAGAGTTCCAGGCAAGAAGCCAAGTCTCTCCCCCGCCTCAACTGCAGGCCGGGTAAGAATAATTCTATTTACCTGTTTAGATTGCAGTGATTGAACAGCCTTTGCCATCGCAAGATAAGTCTTACCAGTTCCAGCAGGTCCAATTCCAAAGGTGACAGTATTTTTATCTATCGCATCGACATAGCGCTTTTGATTAGAGGTCTTGGGTCTAATTGTTTTGCCACGATTGCTTAAAATATTTAAAGTTAATACTTCAGCGGGAGAGCTTCCATCGTTGATCATTGCTATTGAGCGTCTAACAGCGTCATCACTTAATGGCTGTCCAGTTCGAATAACGGTTAGAAAACTCTGAATCAGCTGCTTTACCCGTTCGCATCCTTGGGTACTTCCACGAAGAATTACTTCATTTCCTCTAACCGTGATTGCCACATCATGAAATGCGCTCTCAATTGCTTTTATGTAGGAATCGTTTGGCCCAGTTATTGAAACACTGGAGATATCGCTAGGTAGCGTTAGAGTGATGCGATCCATTACGCCAATTCTATCCAGGGGGCCAGCTCAGTGCACGACCACCAAGAAGATGCAGATGAGCGTGAAATACGCTTTGGCCACCATCAGCTCCAGTATTAAAGACGGTTCGATAGCCATTTAACTCTCGTTCTTTGGCAATACTTGCAGCCATCTCAAAGCACTCAATTAGAACTTCTGGATTTGCAAGAGTTAACTCAGCTACATTCTCAACGTGGATTTTTGGAATTATCAAAACATGAGTTGGAGCAACAGGACTGATGTCATTAAATGCTAAAACATTATCGCTCTGCCTCACTATGTCGGCAGGAATTTCGCCCTTAACTATTGCGCAGAAGAGACATTTCATGGGTTATCTCTACCAGATTCCAAGGCCAGTTTGTACTGCAGCAAGAGCTGCTGCCCCGGCGTGAGCAGAGCGAAAGACTGGAAGTCCCATTGCGACCGAGAGAGCTCCGCGCTCTAAAAAGGCTGCTAACTCTTCATCACTAATTCCACCTTCGGGCCCAATGATTAGTAAGACTTTGTTTAAATTCTTCTCACTCTGAGCTTTAGATAACAGATCCGATAACTTCCCTCCATCGGATTCGTGAAATAGAAGTGTTAAATCAAAATCTAATAAGACTTCACTTGCGCTAACTCC
>SXMA01000111.1 GCA_005777515.1 Actinomycetota bacterium
GCTCTTCGCCAAGAGAAGATGGAAAATGATTTAGCAGAGCTCGAAGATGAGGGAGCCAAAGCTGATCAACGCCGTAAGGTGAGAGAAGCTGGCGAGCGCGAACTGAAAAACATCCGTGAGCGTTCTCAAAAAGAACTTGATCGCCTAGAGGAAGTATGGACTCGCTTTAAGAATCTTAAGGTCCAAGATCTTGAAGGTGATGAGAATCTATATCGCGAGATGCGTGATCGCTATGGCATCTACTTCAAGGGATATATGGGAGCTGCTGCAATTCAGCGCAGACTTGAAACCTTTGATCTCCAAGCTGAGTTCGACAAGCTAAATGTCTTGGCTGAAACTGGCAAGGGACAGAAGAAGACTCGCGCCATTAAGCGCCTTAAGGTTGTTAACTCATTCCTAACTACCTCTAACAAGCCAGCTTCAATGGTTCTAGATTGCGTTCCAGTTATTCCGCCAGATCTTCGTCCGATGGTTCAATTAGATGGCGGCCGCTTTGCCACCTCTGATCTAAATGATCTCTATCGCCGAGTTATCAACCGTAATAACCGCTTGAAGAGATTAGTAGACCTTGGAGCGCCAGAGATTATTGTCAATAACGAAAAGCGTATGCTTCAAGAGGCAGTAGATGCGCTATTTGATAACGGTCGTCGTGGTCGCCCAGTAACAGGACCTGGAAATCGCCCACTGAAATCACTTTCCGATATGTTGAAAGGAAAGCAGGGACGCTTCCGTCAGAACCTTCTTGGAAAGCGCGTGGATTACTCAGGTCGTTCGGTAATCGTCGTTGGTCCACAGCTAAAACTTCATCAATGCGGTCTGCCTAAGCAGATGGCACTTGAGCTATTTAAGCCCTTTGTAATGAAGCGCTTGGTAGACCTAAATCATGCCCAGAACATCAAGAGCGCAAAGCGTATGGTTGAGCGTTCCAGATCTGTAGTTTGGGATGTATTAGAAGAGGTCATTGCTGAGCATCCAGTGCTGCTAAACCGCGCACCAACTCTGCACCGTTTAGGTATTCAAGCATTTGAACCACAACTAATTGAAGGAAAAGCAATTCAGATCCACCCTCTAGTTTGTACTGCCTTTAACGCAGACTTCGATGGTGATCAGATGGCGGTTCACGTTCCACTATCTGCCGAGGCTCAAGCAGAGGCTCGTATCTTGATGCTCTCCTCAAACAACATTCTCTCGCCAGCATCTGGAAGGCCGCTAACTGCGCCGACCCAAGATATGGTGCTAGGTCTTTACTTCCTAACCTCACTTCGTGAGAAGCAATTGGGTGAGGGCCGTAGCTTTACTTCAATTGCTGAAGGTCTAATGGCCTATGAGCAAAATAGCCTCTCACTACAAGCCAAGATAAAGATTCGCGTCAATATCAATGGCGAGCTAGTAACAAAAGAGACAACTCTTGGAAGAGCAATCTTTAATGAGGTTCTTCCTGAGTCATTCCCATATGTTGATTACGATGTAACTAAGAAAGCACTTGGTTTAATCGTTGATAATTTAGCTGAAGGCTATCCAAAGGTAGTTGTAGCAGCAGTACTAGATGCCTTGAAGGAACTTGGTTTCACCTGGGCAACTAGAGCTGGAGCAACAATTGGAATTGTCGATGTAGTAACTCCAGGAAGAAAGCTTGAGATCCTTGAGGGCTATGAGACAAAAGCCGATAAGGTCCAATCCCAATATGAGAAGGGTCTTATCACTGATGATGAACGTCGTCAGGAGCTAATTGAGATCTGGACTCAGGCAACTAATGAAGTTGCTAAGGAGATGGAAGATAATTTCCCAAGAACAAATCCAGTCTGGATGATGGTCTTCTCCGGAGCCCGTGGAAATATGATGCAGATTCGCCAGATTGCAGGTATGCGCGGACTTGTAGCAAATCCAAAGGGTGAGATTATCCCTCGTCCGATTAAATCTAACTTCCGTGAAGGACTCTCAGTTCTTGAGTACTTCATCTCAACACATGGTGCTAGAAAAGGACTTGCAGATACTGCCCTTCGCACCGCAGATGCTGGTTATCTAACCAGACGCCTCTGCGATGTGGCTCAAGATGTAATCATTAGAGAAGAGGATTGTGGAACTGATCGCGGTCTAACTCTAAAGATTGGAAATATCGTCGCAGGAAAGCTAACCCGCGATGATTATGTTGAGACTTCAATCTATGGCCGCACACTTGCAGAAGATGTTGTAGTAGATGGCAAGACCATCGTTACCTCAGGTGCTGACCTTGGCGATCGCTTAATCAATGAGTTAATTGATGCTGGCGTTAGCGAGATTAAAGTTCGCTCTATTCTTACCTGCGATAGCAAGGTTGGACAGTGCGCTAAGTGTTATGGCCGCTCGATGGCATCCGGCAAGCTAGTTGATGTGGGCGAAGCAGTGGGAATCATTGCAGCGCAATCAATTGGTGAACCAGGAACTCAGTTAACAATGCGTACCTTCCATACTGGAGGCGCTGCAACTGCATCAGGTGATATCACCCATGGTCTGCCTCGCGTAGTTGAGCTCTTTGAAGCGCGCACTCCAAAGGGCGTTGCTCCAATTGCAGAGACTGCTGGAGTTGTTAGCTTCCTTGAAGATGCTAAGGGTAAGAAGATAATTGTTACCCCAGAAGATGGTTCAGAGGCTGTTGCTTATCCAATTACTCGCCGTCAGAAACTTCTAGTTGAAGATGGCCAGAAGGTAAGCGTCGGTCAACAGATGGTTGTGGGCGCAATTGATCCTAAGCAAGTACTTAAGATCCTAGGAGCAAGATCAACTCAGACCCATCTAGTCCATGAAATTCAAGAGGTTTATCGCACCCAGGGTGTTGGTATTCACGATAAGCACATTGAAATCGTGGTCAAGCAGATGCTTCGTCGCATCACTGTTCTAGAGCCAGGGGATACCGATCTATTGCCAGGTGAATTAGTTGATCACCTAAGGTTCCAATCTGCTAACCGCGAAGCGGTGCAGAAAGGTGGCAAGGCTGCAAATGGTCGCCCAGAACTTATGGGTATTACCAAAGCATCACTTGCTACTGAATCTTGGCTATCAGCAGCTTCCTTCCAGGAGACAACTCGCGTCCTAACCGATGCAGCCCTTTCTGAGAAGAGTGATCCACTTCTTGGCCTTAAAGAGAACGTAATCATTGGAAAACTCATCCCAGCAGGAACCGGCCTTGCTCGTTATCGCAACGTTCGAGTCGAACCCACTGAAGAGGCAAAGGCTGCGGTCTATGCCGCTTATGAAGAGTATGACTATGCGCCGTTTGATACCACAGGATCAGGAGAGGCAGTTCGCCTTGATGATTACCAAGTTGGAGAAAACCGCTAGTTAGTAATTTAAAAATTATCCCCGGCCGTCATGGTCGGGGATTTTTTTTAAGGTTTCAGAACAATACGAATTGGGTTGCCGATTTTCTTCTCAAGTGTCTCTAGCGCAAGAGCTGCTTGATCAAGTGAGAGAACTTGAGTAACTGAGTCAGAGAGCTTCAATTTTCCATCCTTAACCATCTCGACAAGTTCTTGGGTGTGATGGCGCTCAGATCCATAATGTCCCAGGAGCTGGGTTCTCAGATAGGTAAAGGCCATATCATTTGGAATAGTGATCGCTTCATTAGCAATTCCAACAATTACCAATCTTCCCACCTCGCCAAGTAATGAAAGACCCTGCTTTCTTACCGATGTTACTCCTGCAAAATCAAAGACAGCGTTGAGGCCCCGATGTTTTTTTAGCTCTTCATCACTTGGATCAAAGGCGAAATGGGCCCCTACTTTTAGGGCCTTTTCACGGGCCTCTATTCGAGGGTCAATGGCAATTATTTTGCTACATCCTATGATTTTAAGGAGCTGGATTGCGTGAATTCCAAGGCCGCCAATTCCAAATACTGCAGCGCTCTCTCCTTTTTGCATCTTTGCAGTTGATGAAATCGCAGCCCAGGGAGTTGATACTGCATCAGGGATGATGGCAGCTTCCTCAAAGGGCAGTGAGTCAGGAATTTTCACAACTAGCGTTGCTTTAGTAATTACATACTCGGCATAGCCACCATCGTAATCAAAACCAAGAGTTGTAATCTGGTTTGCTTCATTGCGCTGCCCAGCGATAACAATTACTCGATCTCCAACTTGGTATCCAGATACTTCACTACCGAGTTGATCAATTGTTCCTGCCACCTCATGGCCAATAGTCACTTCATCGCCCTTTAGATATCCGGGTGAGAGCGTGCCATCAAGCAAATGAACATCAGAGAGACAGACTCCAGCTGCCCCTACTTTTATGCGAACCTCACCAATACCCGCAGTGGGAGTTGGAACTTCCTTAACTTCAAACTTTCTAGTTGAAATTGTTACCCGTCCAGCTTTCATGAAATCAATCCTTGCGCACGCTTAATCAAAATATTAACTCCCATGCCGAATCCTTTAAAGGCAGGATTTGTAGTCTGACCTGCTCGATAGCGAGCCCAGATTTGTTGGATGATCACCGTTAATCTAAACAAGCCAAAGACTTCATAAAATGTGAAGTCATCACAC
>SXMA01000112.1 GCA_005777515.1 Actinomycetota bacterium
AACCCACATAATGGCGCCAACTTCATCACAGATACTTCTTACTGTTTTAAAATCAATCAAGCTTGGATAGGCAGTTGCTCCTGAGCAGATCATCTTTGGTTTAACTCTTAGGGCGATATCGCGAAGCTCGTCATAGTCAATTAACTCGTTATCTTGTCTGACTCCATATGATTCAACGTTAAACCACTTACCAGAGAAATTAACTTTAGAGCCATGGGTTAGATGACCACCGTGTGGAAGTGACATCGCAAGAACGGTATCCCCAGGCTTGGTAAATGCTTGGTAAACCGCAACATTGGCACTTGCTCCAGAGTGAGGTTGCAGATTTGCATGTTCAGCCCCAAATAACTCTTTAGCTCTTGCAATTCCAATTACTTCAGCCTTATCGACCTCTTCGCATCCTCCGTAATAGCGCGTGCCTGGATAGCCTTCAGCATATTTATTTGAAAGAGTTGAACCAAGGGCAGCAAGAACTGCTGGAGATGTGAAATTCTCACTTGCTATTAATTGCAGGTTCTGGCGCTGTCTATCAAGTTCAGAAATTAAGATTGCCGCAATCTCTGAATCTTGCTTCTGAAGGGCCTGGAAATCTGGGCCGAAGAAAGTCTCTGACATGGCCTAAATCCTAGGCGGGAACTGAAATATTGGCAGAAACAGAGCGCAAGTCGGCAAGTGATATTGCTCCCGCGCGAACCAGCCTTGCCCCTTCTTGCTCAATAGCAATAACGGTAGAGCTTGGCCCCTCTGGCAGTTCACCAAGATCAAAGAGCGCTGCATAATCACTATCTAAAGCTGGAAAGAAAGTGGATTTTCTTGGAACAGGTCTTCCAGATAGGCAGGCCGCTCCAACAGCTAATGGGCCTGAGGCAAGTGCAACGCTTCGAACAAATTCTGCATTTGGTACTCGAACTGAAATTTCATTTAAGGCTCTTGCATCTCCCAAATCCCAGACTAAACCTTGAGCAGGGGTGAGATTAATGGTTAAAAGACCCGGCCAGAATTTTTCTGCAAGCGCAGTTATCGTCTCACCGAATTGGAGAGAAATTCCTTTAACAGTTTTGACATCTCCAACGATTACCTGTGCCGCAGTTGCTGGCGGAGATTGACGTAGTTTGTGAACTTTCTTTACTGCGCCATGATTGAAGGCATCTGCTAAATACACATAGCCATGTTCAAGTGGTGCAATGATTAACTTGCCATCTCGAAGAGAGGCCACTGCTCTTTCGATCAACTCATTACTATCAATCAGGCCATCGGTTAGCGAGTATCTCTCTGCCATTACTCTGCCTCTCGCCTAGCGCTGATCCATCTTGGGCGATTATTTAAATCGCGATTCAGATTTATCTCAGAGTAGCCCTTTGATAACTCAGCCTCAAGTAGGAGAGATTGGCTCTCATGGTGTTCCATAATCAACAGACCGCCAGGCTTTAATAAGACAGATGCAGCCTGAATAAATCTTCTCGGAATCTCAAGACCATCAGCCCCGCCACCAAAGAGCGCCTCTTCTGGTTCATTTTCAACTACTAACTCGGGTAATTGATCGCCATCTGGGACATAGGGAGGGTTTGCAATAACAATGTCGCATTTAACTCCCTCTAGAACCTCTAAAACATCTCCAAAAATAACGCGAACCGAGACATCACACGCTGCAATATTGCACTTAAGCCATTCAATAGCTTCATCTGATTTTTCAACAGCGACAACAGTTACTGGCCAATTCCTCTGCTCTGCCTCATGGGCAATGGAGATAGCAAGTGCTCCGCTACCTGAACCTAGATCAATAACGCTTACTGGCGCCTTACTTGATTGGCCCTGGATTAATTGAATTTTTTCAATCTCAATAAGTGCCGCATCAACTAAAGCCTCACTCTCCGGCCTTGGAATCAAGACGCCCTGTCCTACCTGAAAAGTTAAGTGCCTAAACGGAGCGTACCCAATCAAGTATTGGGTGGGTTTTCCTGAAATTCTCTTTGCGATTAGCTCATCGAGGAGTTCGACTTGCTCCAGATCTAAATCAAAATCTCTGGCATGAAGTTCCATGCGCTCAACGCCTAGGACAAATGCCAAAATTAATTCAGCATCCACCTCTGATATTCCAGCAGATGCGAATTGCATCTTTTTATCTTTAAGAACCTGCTTTATGCTCATTATTTTATGCTTCAGCAGCTGAGAGCTTCTCTGCCTTATCAGCCTCAAGCAGCGCTCCAATTACTTCATCAAGCTCGCCATTTAATACTGCATCAAGATTATTTGCCTTGAAATTTACTCGATGATCGCTTATGCGATTTTCTGGAAAGTTATAGGTGCGAATTCGCTCAGATCTATCAACAGTTCGAACTTGGCTCTTTCTAGTGGCAGATGCTGCTGCATCCGCTGCCTCTTGAGCAGCAGCCAACATTCTGGCTCTAAGAATGCGAAGCGCTGATTCTTTATTCTGTAATTGGCTCTTCTCGTTCTGGCAAGAAACTACGATGCCAGTTGGGATATGAGTGATACGTACTGCTGAATCAGTGGTGTTAACGCTCTGCCCACCAGGACCTGAAGAGCGATAAACGTCGATGCGTAGCTCGTTCATATTGATCTGCACATCAATTTCCTCTGCCTCTGGAAGAACTAGAACTCCTGCAGCCGAGGTGTGGATTCGCCCCTGCGATTCAGTTTCTGGAACTCTTTGAACTCTATGAACTCCGCCTTCAAATTTGAGCTTTGAAAATGGGGCTGACCCCGCAGCCGCTCCACCGCGAGCCTTTACTGCAACAGAAATATCTTTATAGCCACCCAAATCACTTTCAGTGACATCAATGATTTCAGTCTTCCAGCCTTGCTTCTCGGCATACCGTAGATACATTCTCAATAGGTCTCCAGCGAAGAGAGCCGATTCATCCCCGCCAGCTCCAGCCTTAATTTCTAAAATAACATCTCGGTCATCATTGGGATCCCTTGGCAATAGCAACTCTTCCATGGCGCTTGCATATTCTTCATAGGCCTTTTCTAACGCAGGTATCTCTGCAGCAAAGTCTGGTTCCACTTCTGCTAGTTCGCGAGCAGCACTTAAATCCTCTTCAGACTTTCTAAAGGCGCGATAGCCAGCAATGACAGGTCCTAATTGGGCATATCTCTTTCCAAGCTGACGAGCTTTTCCTTGATCAGCGTGAATTGATGGATCTGCCATATCTTTTTCCAGTTGCTCATACTCTTTAAGAATTTCAGGCATGGTGGAGAAACGATTGGCATTCTTCTCAGCCATTTGCCTCTCCCTTCCTAATCAGAGTAAATCTAGTGCGCTAAATAAGAAAAGACCGCACCCCAACTACTTAAGGGGCAACGGCCTTTACTTTAAAAGCTACTTCTTGGTCTGTTGTTTCTTAGCTCTCTCTTCGAACTTAGCTACACGTCCACCGGTATCAAGGATGCGCTGCTTGCCAGTGTAGAAAGGATGGCTAGCTGAGGAAATTTCCACAGTAACTAGCGGATACTCCTTGCCATCGCTCCAGACCATCTTCTGGTCACTTTTCATTGTAGAGCGAGTCAAAATTGCAAAATCTGCAGAGGTGTCACGGAATATCACATATCCATATTCAGGATGAATATCTTTACGCATCTTCATTGCTCCTTATTTTTCATCTAGCTGGGTCCGAGGAATTTCGGTGAACCAGCCACTTAGGTGCGAAGGCTACCTAACGCCCCCACATTTGAGCCAATTGGCTCCTACTCCCCCTTCGGGGATTGATCAGGACCAACGGTGGTCTTTTGAACCTGCATCAAAAATTCAGAATTCGACTTAGTGCCCTTCATCTTCTCAAGGAGAAGTTCAAGTGCTTGTTGGGAATCAAGGGCGTGTAGAACTCGACGTAGCTTCCAGACAATATTTAGCTCCTCAGGACCCATAAGAATTTCTTCCTTACGAGTTCCAGATGCATCGATATCAACTGCGGGGAAGATGCGCTTGTCAGCAAATCTGCGATCCAGCTTAAGCTCCATATTTCCAGTTCCTTTAAACTCTTCAAAGATAACTTCATCCATCTTTGAGCCAGTTTCAACTAGAGCTGTGGCCAAGATAGTTAGTGATCCACCATCTTCAATATTTCTTGCTGCTCCAAAGAATTTCTTTGGTGGATAAAGAGCCGCGGAATCAACACCACCGGAGAGAATTCTTCCTGATGCTGGAGCTGCGATGTTGTAAGCACGACCAAGACGAGTAATTGAATCAAGTAAAACAACAACGTCATGACCTAGCTCTACTAAACGCTTGGCGCGTTCAATAGCAAGTTCAGCAACGGTGGTGTGATCATCTGCAGGACGATCAAAAGTTGATGCGATTACTTCGCCCTTTACTGATCTTTGCATATCAGTAACTTCCTCTGGACGCTCATCAACTAGAACCACCATTAAGTGACACTCTGGGTTATTGGTAGTGATGGCATTAGCAATTGCCTGCAGCACCATAGTTTTTCCAGCCTTTGGTGGGGAGACAATTAATCCACGCTGACCTTTACCAATCGGGGCAATCAAATCAATTACGCGAGTAGTTAATACGTTTGGCAGAGTCTCAAGACGTAGACGATCCTGCGGATAGAGTGGAACAAGTTTTGAGAAATCTACTCTCTCCTTAGAACTATCTGGCTCCATGCCATTGATAGTGTCGAGGCGAACTAGAGCATTGAATTTCTCTCTCTTTTCTCCCTCGCGTGCCTGACGCACCTGACCGGTGACTACATCGCCTTTTCTAAGGCCATATTTGCGCACTTGTTGCAGCGATACATAAACATCATTTGGACCAGGGAGATATCCGGCGGTTCGAAGGAATGCATAGTTATCGAGAATATCTAGCAAGCCCCCAACTGGAAGCAAAACATCATCTTCACTTAAAACTATCTCACGCTCTCCGCGGTTTGAGCGATCCCTGTCTCTAAAGCGATCACGGCCTCTATCGCGGTGACGATCTCTACGCCACTCTCTATCGCCTCGAGAGTTATCTCGTGAATTACTGTTATTTGAATTATTAGAGTTATTACTTGAATTATCTGAAGGCATTTCATCCTCATCTTGATCATCATCACTATCGGATGATGCTGTCTCGTTTGAATTGTTGTCGCGTCGCTTTTGATTCCTTGCAGCTCGCTTTGCTTCGCGTTCAGCTTTAGCAGCTTCGCGGTTAGCGGCCTGCAGGTCGGTGATTGCTGTTACCAGGTCAGGCTTCTTTAACTCTGCTGCGCCTTCGATACCTAGATTAGTTGCAATTTTTCTTAACTCAGGAAGTAGCAATGCAGATAGATCGCCAGATTCTCTCCGAGCACGTGTGCTTGTTTCTGCCATTTATGGTTCTTTTCTAGACCTTAGGTGAGATCTTTTAGTTTGAATTTGTGATTTTTTTATCTGGTCTTACGGGAAGTATCAGATTGTGGACTCAATTTGCATGCCCTACGAGACCGAAATCTACCACTGCCTCGTCTTAACCGACAAATCCAGGGCTTGACCCGCTTTTCAAGGCTATTTATACCGCTGCAATCCTTACACCTGTTGGAGAAATCTCAAGATCCATTGCCTTAAAGTGATTGCCTCCACTGCGAATCAAATCGTCATGCTCGGCCTTGGTTGCAGTGTGCAATACCAGAACTGAGGGCCCTGCCCCAGAAATCATTGCCGCCACCCCAGCTTTTCTAAATTTATTGACTAGATCTATCGATCTTGGCATAGCCTCTCTGCGATAACTCTGGTGAAGAAGATCTTGCGTTGCCGCAAAAAGAAGCTCTGGCCTGGAAGATAAAGCATGAACTAAAAGGGCTGATCTTCCAGAATTAATGCTGGCATCTTTATGAGATATCTGCTCGGGAAGCATCTTGCGCGCCTTGCCCGTTGAAAGTTGAGTATCTGGCACAAATAAAAGAGCTCGAATGTTTGGATCAACGCTAAAGCCTGAAGCACAGCCAGTTACAACTTTTGCTCTATCTTCCATCCAGGAAATTGTTGCACCGCCAAAAGTTGCAGCGGCAACATTGTCTGGATGTCCTTCAATATCTGTAGCAAGAGCAATTAGATCATCATCGCTCATCAAATTACTTCCAGAGAGAACTAAAGATCTAGAAAGACTTAGGCCGCCAACAATTGCAGCAGCTGATGACCCGAGTCCTCTGCCATGAGGAATTTCGTTTAGGCATCTAAGTGCTATACCTCTTGGTTTGCCTCCCATAAACTCAAAACCAGCCATCATCGATTTAATGACTAGATGCTTGCCATCTTTTTTAACATCATCGGCGCCCTGACCCGTTACATCAACATCAAATACTTCATCATCTAAAATTTGAGCAACGTAGGTGTCACGAAGTTCAAGGGCCAGAGCTAGGCAATCAAAACCAGGACCTAAATTGGCAGAGCTTGCCGGAACACTTGCCTGCATAGGAGTTGCCTTATAGGTGAGGCGATCTTTAAATCCTCTAGACATAGTTAGCTAAGTCCAATCACTTTGGCAGCTTTTTTAACATCTACTGGGACAGTAATTGGCTTATCGGCTCCACTTAATATCCATTGAATATCTTTGAGACCATTTCCAGTTACGGTAATTACAATCTTCTTGCCCTTTGGTAGTTTCTTCGCAGCTTTATATTTAATCAATCCGGCAAGTCCTGCTGCACTTGATGGTTCAACGAAGACTCCCTCTTTAGCTGCAACCAAGCGATAGGCGCTTAATATCTCAGCATCACTGACCATATCGATTAAACCTTTTGATTCATCTCTAGCTTGCTCTGCCTGCTTCCATGAAGCAGGATTTCCAATACGAATAGCGGTGGCTAGCGTTTCTGGGTTTTTAACAATCTTGCCACGAACAATAGGAGCTGCTCCCTTTGCTTGAAATCCCCACATAGCTGGAAGTGATTTTGAAATTCGATCAGCGTAATACTCTTTATATCCCTTCCAATAAGCCGTTATGTTTCCGGCATTTCCAACTGGCAGCACATGGATATCTGGGGCAAAACCAAGTGCATCGATAACTTCAAATGATGCGGTCTTTTGTCCTTCGATTCGATAAGGATTTACTGAATTCACTAGAGAGACCGGATATTGCTCAGATAACTGCTTTGCAAGAGTTAAGCAATCATCAAAGTTACCCTTTACTTGCAATAACTTGGCGCCATGTGCAATTGCTTGGGCTAGCTTTCCCATCGCGATCTTTCCCTGCGGAACCAAAACAACAGGAACCATTCCCGCTTTAGTGGCATAAGCAGCCGCACTTGCACTGGTATTGCCGGTCGAGGCGCAGATAACTGCTTTTGCGCCATCCTCTGCAGCTTTTGAAATAGCCATCGTCATTCCGCGATCTTTGAAAGATCCAGTGGGATTTGCTCCTTCGAATTTAAGCCAGACATCATTTCCTAAGATCTCTGAAAGCACGCAGGCGTAGATGAGTGGAGTGCCACCTTCATTTAAAGTAACAATTGGAGTCTTACTGCTAACGGGTAGACGCTTTTTATACTCTGTTATTACCCCGCGCCATTGATGTGCGCCAGATTTCTTAAATATGCTCACTATTTACTTCCCTCGATGCGAAGCACGCTCTCAACGCTCTTGACTACATCGCTATCTGCTAGGGACTTAACAGTTTTCTTTAGCGCTGATTCTGGGGCGTAGTGAGTGGCAACGATCAGCTCTGCACTGTCTCCGCGACCGGTCTGCCTTACTGTTTCGATAGAGACGCTATTGGCAGCAAATAGCTGGGCCACATTTGCTAAAACTCCTGGCTTATCAGCCACATCTAGTCTTATCAGATACTGTGATTTCACATTATCAATTGGTGCAATCGCCAAATCTGCAT
>SXMA01000113.1 GCA_005777515.1 Actinomycetota bacterium
AAGAAATTAGGTCCACACACTCTCAGACATAGCGCAGCAACACATTTACTTGAAGGTGGCGCTGATTTAAGAACTGTTCAAGAGATTCTCGGCCACTCATCTCTTGCCACCACTCAGATATATACCCACGTCTCACAAGAGAGAATCAAAAAAGCATATGAACAGGCTCACCCCAGGGCTTAAGTTGGATCACCAGTAATTTCTCTTCGTAATTGAGTCTGAGTCTCTGTGATCTCAAATGTCTTTGGTGGATTCAAAGTTAGGCCAGCAATAAAGCCAATTGAAAGGGCTGCGAGGATGGCTGCAAATTTCATTCGCAAAGCCTTCCCAATTTCCTTCCCGGCGAGGACTTGGGTGCCCATAGGCGTGGAAAAAGTGGGGTTGTGGGTCAGGTAGGATTTGGCCCGCACAGAAGTAAAACCTCTGTGACTTCACGCGTCTACTTCATTTGATTACACACGCTGTAATTACTTGAGGAAACCATTTCGGTCTGACTCTAAATGAGTTAGTCGGTGCCTAGACGCTAGAGAACTAACAAATAGTTGGTTCATTAACCGATGCGAACGAAAAGTTCGCACTTAAGGAGCGTGCCGCCATGGCGGTTGTAACAATGCGAGAACTCCTCGATAGCGGTGTTCACTTCGGACATCAGACTCGTCGTTGGAATCCAAAGATGAAGCGCTTTATCTTCACCGAGCGCAACGGAATCTATATCATCGATATTCAGCAATCACTTGCGCTAATCGATAAGACCTATGACTTTGTCAAAGACGCAGTTGCAAAAGGTGGTCACCTATTATTTGTAGGGACAAAGAAGCAGGCTCAAGAGCCAATTAAGTCTCAAGCCGCTCGAGTTGGAATGCCTTATGTCACTGAGCGTTGGCTTGGTGGAATGCTTACCAACTTCCCAACTGTCTATAAGCGCATTCAGCGCCTTAAGGAGCTAGAGGCACTTGAGGCATCTAATGATCAAGTTTTAACCAAGAAAGAACTTCTCCTACTTCGTCGTGAGCGCGAGAAGCTTCACAAGAACCTTGATGGAATTCGTAACATGACCAAGTTGCCATCAGCAGTTTGGGTGGTTGATACCAAGAAAGAGCATCTGGCAGTTGCTGAAGCTCATAAGCTTGGAATTCCAGTTATTGCAATCCTTGATACCAATTGCGATCCAGATGAAGTTGATTTCAAGATTCCTGGAAACGATGATGCAATTCGCTCAGTAGCGCTTCTAACTCGCGTCATTGCAGATGCTGTTGCAGCAGGACTTCAAGCGCGCTCTGCAAATGTTGCTAAAGAAGCAATGGATGCAGCAAAGACCGCTGAAGGCAGCGTTGCTGCCGGTGAGCCTCTTGCAGACTGGGAGAAGGAGCTACTTGCAGGATCTCCTGAAGCGCCAGCAGAGAACCAAGGAGCATAAGTGTCATATTCAGCAGCTGATGTAAAGAGGCTTCGCGAAGCAACTGCAGCCGGCATGGTCGATTGCAAAAAGGCTTTAGATGAAGCAGAAGGCGACTTTGATAAGGCAGTAGAAATTATCCGAGTTAAAGGCCTTAAAGGTGTTACCAAACGTGAAGGCAGAGCCACTTCAAATGGACTTATCGCTGCCAAATCAGAGGGCAGCACTTCAGTAATGCTTGAACTTAATTGTGAAACAGATTTCGTTGCTAAGGGAGAGAGGTTTCAAGCAGTTGCTAATGAACTTATTGAGCACCTATTTTCTTCAAAGCAGGGCGATCTTGCAGCCTTTCTACCTTCAAAGCTTGCAACAGGTAAAGCTGTGCAAGAGGTTATCGATGAAGCTAATGCGACTATGGGTGAGAAGGTTGAGTTAAGGCGTCTTGCAGTAATTCAAGGCTCTGCCAATGCTCAGTATCTACATCGCACTAGCCCAGATTTGCCGCCACAAGTTGGAGTATTGGTAGCACTCGCTAAAGATGATGCAGTGGTTGGCAAAGATATTGCTCAGCACATTGCAGCATTTGCCCCGCAGTACTTAGATCGAGCTTCAGTTCCAGCTGATGTCTTAGAGCATGAGCGCAAAGTCGCTGAAGAGACCGCTAAGAATGAGGGTAAGCCTGAGGCAGCTATCGCCAAGATTACCGAGGGGCGCGTGACCGGCTTTATCAAAGAGGTTGCTCTTCTTGAGCAGGCCTTTGCTAAAGATCAGAAGAAGAGCGTGGCAGCCATCCTTACCGAGGCGCAAAATTCCGTGTCAGCCTTCTATCGATTCCGAGTAGGACAGTAAAGTTATTTCCGTAGATCTCTAGATATTTTAAGGAGTGGCGATATGGCAGATAAGCGAAAGGCCTATAAGCGAGTACTCCTTAAATTATCTGGTGAGGTCTTTGGTGGAGCAAAGGGCGTTGGAGTAGATCCAGATGTCGTCCACGGCGTTGCCGAGCAAATTGCAGAGGTAGTTCGCTCCGGGACTCAAGTAGCTATTGTTGTTGGCGGCGGAAATTACTTTAGAGGCGCAGAACTTCAAGAGCGCGGCATGGATCGTGCTAGAGCTGACTATATGGGAATGCTAGGAACTGTTATGAACTGCCTAGCGCTACAAGATTTTCTAGAAAAAGAAGGAATTGAAACCAGAGTTCAAACCGCTATTGCTATGGGTCAAGTCGCTGAGCCATATATTCCACGTAGATCAATTCGCCATCTAGAAAAAGGTCGAGTAGTTATCTTTGGCGCAGGCGCGGGTATGCCATTTTTTACAACCGATACCGTTGCAGCTCAGAGAGCTCTTGAAATTGGCGTAGATGCTCTTCTTCTTGCAAAGAGTGGGGTAGATGGGGTCTATTCAGCAGATCCTAGAAAAGATAAAGCTGCCAAGCGCTATGACGTTATTACCTATGATGAAGTTTTATCGAAATCACTTGCTGTAGCCGATGCTGCAGCATTTAGCCTCTGCCGCGAGAACAAATTGCCTATCGTGGTATTTAACCTTCTTGAAAATGGCAATATTGCTCGCGCTGTTCGTGGCGAGGCAATCGGAACGTTAGTTAATTAAGGGGAAGAGATGAGTATTCAAACAGTAATTGCCGATACCAACACCAAGATGAATAAGGCTGTTGACGTTGCTAAGGAAGATATGGCAGCGATTAGAACTGGAAGAGCTCATCCATCAATGTTTGCCAAGATTATGGTTGAGTATTACGGAACTCTCACCCCGCTTTCGCAACTAGCAACAGTCCAAGTCCCGGAGGCAAGAACAGCGATGATTACTCCATTTGATAAGGGAGCAATCACATCAATAGAGAAGTCAATTAGAGAATCAGATCTTGGAGTTAATCCTGGGGGAGATGGCACAGTAATACGTGTCAATTTCCCACAATTAACCGAGGAGAGACGTAAAGAGTTTATTAAGGTTGCAAAGACCAAGGCTGAGGATTCTAAGATCTCGATTAGAAGCATTAGAAGAGCTGCTAAAGAGGCTATGGAGAAGCTAGAGAAAGATGGCCAGATTGGCAAAGATGATCTCTCTCGAGGCGAGAAAGAGCTTGAGAAAGTCACCTCTGATCATGTGGCAAAAGTCGATGAGATGTTAAAGCATAAGGAAGCCGAACTTCTCGAAGTCTAACTTTGAGGCAAAACTATGAGCGACCTTCACTCAATTAATGAGGCGATAAATAAGAAGGCGGGGCGAAAGCTCTTCCCCTCCATTTTGGTAGGTCTATTACTTCTGGCAATAGTTTTTGCCACTATGTCATATGCTCCAATTGCTTTTGCAGTTTTTGTGACCGTTGCGGTATTGATCGCTTTGAAGGAGTTGACTGCAGCATTTAAAGCTCGAGGAATTACTTCAAATTATCTAGGGCTTGGCCTCTCAACTGCCTTGATTCTTGGAAGTACTTGGATTGGCGGACTTCCAGGCTTAACTGTCTCGATGGTAATTTCTTTAATTCTTAACTTGCTACTTGTTCTTCGCGGCGGCGTTGATGGCTTTGTTAGTAGAGCTACCGCATCAGCCTTTGCACTTTTATATCCAGGCTTTGTTGCAGGCTTTATTCTTCTGCTTGCCAGATCTGGCGAGGGGTTTTCCTATATTGCAACGCTAGTAATCATGGTTGGTTGTAACGACACATTTGCTTGGGCCTTTGGAGTCTTGCTTGGAAAACACCCGCTTGCTCCAAAGATTTCACCAAAGAAGACCTGGGAAGGATTCTTTGGCGGGTTGATATTTAGCGCAATTGGAAGCTCACTTGCTTTTTACTATCTCCTTGATTATCACCCAGTAATCGGAGCTCTGGCAGGATGCGCCGGAGCACTTACTGCAACTGTTGGCGACCTACTAGAAAGTGGCATTAAGCGAGATCTATCAATTAAAGATATGGGAACAATCCTTCCAGGACATGGCGGGATGCTAGATCGCCTAGATGCAGTGTTAATTACTGCGCCTCTGCTCTGGTGTGTTCTTGAGATTTTGAAGCGCTTTTTATGAGCGAGATAAAACTTGTATTTGATGAGGTGAAGCCAAAGAAGAAGGCTCCTGAACATCTAGCTGATTTAACTATTGCTGAGCGGCGTGAAAAGGCAGAGTCTTTAGGCCTTCCAGCATTTAGGGCGAATCAGATAGCGACCCACTACTTCACGCATTACAACCAGGAGCCTGATTCCTGGAGTGACATTCCAGCTGCGATGCGCCCACTGGTTGCGGAGCACTTTCTACCAGAACTTCTAACTCCAGTTCGCCAAGTGGAGTGCGATAAGGGAAAGACCAGAAAAGATCTCTGGCGCTTACACGATGGAGTCTTAGTTGAAACTGTTTTGATGCGTTATAAAGATAGAACTACAGTTTGTATTTCATCGCAGGCAGGCTGCGGAATGAACTGTCCTTTCTGTGCAACTGGACAAGCAGGCTTAACTAGAAATCTAACGGCAGGTGAAATTACATCCCAAGTTGTTGCTGCAGCCAGAGCTTGTGCTAGTGGAGAGTTGCCAGGTGGTCCAACCCGCTTATCAAATGTGGTCTTCATGGGAATGGGGGAGCCGCTTGCTAATTACAACTCGGTGATGAAGAGCGTTAGAAACATCATTACCCCGCAGCCAGATGGTTTAGGAATTGGCGCAAGATCAGTAACTGTTTCAACAGTCGGGCTAGTTCCAGGTATTGAGAAATTAACTAGCGAAGATCTTCAGATCACACTCGCTGTCTCACTTCACACTCCAGATGATGAACTTCGTGACACTTTAGTTCCAGTGAATTCCAGATGGAAGGTTAAAGAGGTATTAAGCGCGGCAGATAAATATGTAGCTATGACGGGTCGGAGATATTCAATTGAATATGCGCTAATTAGAGATATCAATGACCAGAAGTGGCGGGCAGATCTTCTAGGCAGGCTATTAAAAAATCGCCATGCCCACGTCAATCTAATTCCACTAAATCCCACCCCAGGCTCTAAGTGGACGGCATCTAGAAAGGAAGATGAAATAGCCTTCGTTAAAACCTTAGAGAAGTATGGGGTTCCGGTAACAGTTCGTGATACTAGAGGGCGCGAGATTGATGGCGCCTGCGGCCAATTGGCAGCAGCTAGTAAGCCTTAAAAGACGCTACTTTTCTCTCTTGATAGCAGGGGCAGTAGTTAACTAAACTCTCACGCCTGACCAACTATGAAAGGTTTTTCCTTGAAGACGCTACAAAACTTTATCAACGGTAAATCAGTTCCATCCGCCTCAGATAAGACTCAGGACTTGATTAATCCCTCAACGGGCCAAGTCTTTGCTAAAGCTCCAGTTTCAAACGCTGCTGACATTGATAAGGCGATGAAATCTGCCGAGAGCGCATTTGAGATTTGGAAAGAGAGCACACCAGGTGAGCGCCAGAAAGCGATCAATAAGATTGCTGATGCGATCGAAGCTCGCTCAGAGGAGCTAATCGGAATTGAAAGCGAGAACACAGGAAAGCCGATAGCAGTTACTCGCGCTGAAGAAATTGGTCCAATGCTTGATCAGATTAGATTCTTTGCCGGAGCTGCCCGTCACCTTGAGGGAAGATCCGCTGCTGAGTATTCCAAGGGACATACATCTTTTATTCGCCGTGAGCCAATTGGCGTCTGCGCTCAAGTAACGCCATGGAATTATCCAATGATGATGGCGGTGTGGAAGTGGGCGCCAGCAATTGCTGCTGGAAATACTGTTGTTCTAAAACCAAGTGATACCACTCCAGTTTCAACGCTCTGGATGGCAGAGCTGATGCAAGAGTTTCTACCTGAGGGTGTAATAAATGTTGTAGTTGGAGATCGGGAGACTGGAAGACACTTAGTAGAACATGAGATACCACAATTTGTCTCTATCACCGGCTCTGTAAAGGCGGGAATGGAAGTTGCAAGTAGCGCTGCAAAGGATCTAAAGCGAATCCATCTAGAACTTGGTGGCAAGGCTCCAGTTGTTATCTTTGATGATGCAAATATCGAGGCAGCTTGTGAGTGGATTGCAGTTGCTGGATATTTCAATGCAGGACAGGATTGCACCGCAGCTACCAGAGTCCTAGTTGAAGCAAGCGCCTATGAAGATGTAGTGGCGCTGCTAAGTGAGCAGGCCAAGAACGTGATTAAAGTAGGTATGCCAGATGAGGATGTCTTGGTAGGACCAGTTAACAACGCTAGCCAGCTAGCAAGAGTTAAGGGCTTTATTGATCGCGCTCCAGCCCATGCCAGAATCACAGCCGGTGGAAGCGCTATTGATCGCCCAGGATATTTCTGGAACCCAACTGTTGTCGCTGATCTAAGACAAGATGATGAAATGATTCAGAGTGAAATCTTTGCACCAGTTATCACAGTGCAGAAATTCACTGATGAAGCAGAGGCAGTCCGTTATGCCAATGGTGTGAAATATGGACTTGCATCAAGTGTTTGGACCAAAGATCATGGCCGCGCCATGAGAATGGCAAAGGCCTTTGACTTCGGTTGCGTCTGGATCAACACCCATATCCCAATGGTTGCTGAGATGCCTCACGGCGGATTTAAGCATTCAGGACATGGCAAGGACCTCTCAGGTTATGGATTTGAGGAATACACACGCATCAAACACGTGATGACGAATCTCAACGCCTGATAGATTTTCTCCAAATTAGAAGCAAGCCCGACTAGAGAAAGTGAAGAGATGAGAAAAGATCTAGATAAGTTATCACCAGAGGCGCGCTCCATCATCCGCGCACAAGTCACTCGCCGCTCACTCTTAGTTGGAGCTGGAGCAATTGCAGGAGCCAGCACACTTGCTGCCTGCGGCACAGGATCAACTGATAGCGGCGCAGAGGGCGTTGTTGATGTTAGCGATAGTGAAAAGATTGTGCGTTGGGCTAACTGGCCTCTCTATCTTGATTACAACGAGGATACCCAGGAGTACCCAACCCTTAAAGCATTTGAAGCAGCTACCGGAATTAGTGCTACCTATACCGAAGATATTGACGATAACAACACCTTCTATGGAAAAGTTCAAGGCCAATTAGGAATTGGTTCAGATATTGGTTATGACGTTGTTACTCCAACAGATTGGATGGCGGCTCGCTGGATTGAATTGGGATATGCCCAAGAGCTAGATGCTGCAAATATTCCAAATAAATCAAATATTCGCGAAGTGCTTGCCAATGTGGGCTTTGATCCAGGCAGAAATTACTCACTAACCTGGCAATCAGGTTTTGCTGGATTTGGCTGGAATACTCAGAAGCTTCCTAAAGGCGTTAGAACCATAGAAGACCTATTTGCCCCTGCCAATAAGGGTCGAATTGTTGTCCTATCAGAGCTACGCGACACAATTGGAATTATTCTGCAATATCAAGGCGTAGATCCTTCAAGTGATTTCACTGAAGATCAATATATGAATGCCATTGATTTCCTAAAGGGCAAAGTTGCTGATGGATTTATTAGAAAAGTTCGAGGCAATTCTTACTCCGAAGACCTAGTAAATGGCGATGCAGTAGCAGTCATTGGTTGGTCTGGAGATATGTTTATTCTCAAGTCAGAAAATGATGGCAAGTTTGACTTCTCGCTCCCAGAATCAGGTGGAATGCTCTGGAGCGATAACATGCTGGTTCCTTCAACTTCAACTCATAAGAAAAATGCTGAGCTTCTAATGAATCATTATTATGATCCAGCAATCGCTGCTGAAGTTGCTGCATATGTAAATTACATCTGCCCAGTTGAAGCTGCTCAGGGTGAACTTGAAAAAATTGATCCAGATCTAGCAGCTAGCCCATTTATCTTCCCTGATGAAGCCACTTTGGCAAAGGTTAAGGTCTTCCGTTCTCTCGATGCCGATGAGACTACGAATTTCCAAGCTGCCTTTGACGAAGCTGTCGGCAACTAGGGGCTTGGTAGCTAGCCGGTGATGGCGAAGACCAAAGTCTCACAGGACACTGGCGACTTAGTTCTAAATCGCATCTCCAAATATTATGGAGATTTTTGCGCAGTCGATGATCTCTCATTGACCATTCCTGATGGTTCATTCTTTGCACTCCTTGGACCATCAGGTTGTGGCAAAACCACAACGCTTCGAATGATTGCAGGGCTTGAAGAGCCATCTGCCGGCACTATTTCTATCGGTGATACTGACATCACTACTCAGAAGTCATATCGGCGCAATGTAAATACCGTTTTTCAAAACTATGCTCTCTTTCCTCACTTAAGCATCTTTGAAAATATCGCCTTTGGTCTTAGAAGACGTGGTATTAAAGATGTTAAAGATGAAGTTGAAAAGGCGCTCAATCTTGTTGAGCTGGGCCACCTATCTGAGCGCAAACCTGCTCAACTCTCAGGGGGGCAGCAGCAGAGAATTGCTGTGGCAAGAGCGATTGTGAACCGCCCAGAGGTATTACTTCTTGATGAACCGCTAGGTGCACTTGATCTAAAACTAAGGCGTCAGATGCAGATTGAATTGAAGCGAATTCAATTGGAAGTTGGAATTACTTTTATCCATGTCACACATGATCAAGAAGAAGCAATGACAATGGCTGACACGATTGCGGTGATGAATCAAGGCAAGATTGAACAGATGGGCTCTGCCACAGAACTCTATGAAGCCCCAAAGACAGCATTTGTGGCAAACTTCTTAGGTCAGTGCAATCTAATTAAAGTTAAAGTTCAATCCCGCTCGGGCGGAAAGGTAGTAGTCAGCGCCAAGGGCCATACCTTTGAAATCCCGGAGTCACGAGTTTCAAGTAGCAATGATGCTCTCCTTCTTGGAGTCCGTCCTGAAAAACTTCGCCTTGATGACAACGGAGTAAATTCCATTAAGGAATGTGTTGTCACCGATCGCTCCTTTGTGGGAACTTCAACGCAGTATTTAGTTAGAACCCCTTGGGATCTAGAGCTGGTGGTCTTTGAACAAAATGATGAGGGCCTTCATGACTTAAGGGTTGGAGATAAAGTCTCACTTGAATGGGATAGTGAACACACCTTTGGTTTAGATGGCGCACAAGATGTTAATGCTGGCGCCGATCTTGATGATGACGAGTAAGTAATGGCGTTTCTGCATGGGGCAACCAAGAGCAAGAGCGGGGGAGAGAGCGCGCTAAAGAAGCGTTCACTCACGCCTTATCTGCTACTTGCTCCAGGCTTGATCTGGCTAATTACCTTCTTTGTTATTCCGATATTTTCCCTAGCTAGTACTTCAACGATGGTTCGCCCTCAGGGGGCTCAAATCGGCACCTATGTGCAGGAGCTGCGTTTTGCTAATTATGTTGATGCATTCCTTGCAAATCAGGAGCAATATGTAAGGTCATTTCTCTATGCAGGAATCGCAACGATTTTAGCTCTTGCAATCTCATATCCTCTTGCATACATGATTGCCTTTAAGGCCGGTAAGTATCGCAACATCTTGTTGGTTTTAGTGGTTGCTCCTTTCTTCACATCATTTCTCTTAAGAACTGTGGCCTGGAGCCAGATTCTGGGAGATGAAGGACCAGTTGTTACAACTCTAAAACTTCTGCCATTTTTTGATGATTCAATTCGATTAACGGCAACGCCCTTTGCTGTGGTTTCAGGGCTTACTTATAACTTCTTGCCATTTATGACTCTGCCACTTTATGCAAGCCTAGAGCGAATTGATCCTAGAACTTTGGAAGCATCAGGTGATCTATATGCAAGTGGCTTTACCACCTTTAGGAAAGTGACAGTTCCACTATCAATGCCTGGGGTTGTAGCAGGAACTCTTCTTACCTTTATTCCAGCGGCAGGTGATTATGTAAATGCTGCTCTTCTTGGAAATCCCAGCACCAAGATGATTGGAAATGTTATTGAATCTAGGTTCTTTGCCGTCGTTGACTATCCAACTGCAGCAGCCCTGTCATTTACCCTGATGGCAACAATTTTGATTCTAGTTACGCTTTATATCCGCAAATCTGGAACGGATGAGTTGGTATGAGTACGCAAGTGATCCCAAGGCCTTCCTTTTCACATCGCAGCTCAAGATGGTTTTCTCGCAATCTGATTAGGATTTATGCTGCTTTAGCCTTCATATATCTCTTTATTCCGGTGGCCTATACCTTTGCTTTCTCCTTTAATGATTCTGGAAAGAGCAACTTGGTCTGGCAGGGATTTACGCTAGATAATTGGAAGAATCCTTGCGGAGCCCCTCAAGTATGTAAGAGCGTGGCAAACTCGCTTCAAATCGGAGTTATTTCAACAGTGGTGGCAACCATCCTGGGAACGATGATTGCCTTTGCAATTAGCAGACATAGCTTTAGGGGACGTAAGACCACTAATCTTCTTATCTTTCTTCCCATGGCAACTCCAGAGGTAGTACTTGGCGCCTCACTTCTTGCCATGTTTCTTAATTTGAGAATTAATCCTGGATTTTGGACCATAGTGATTGCTCACGTTATGTTCTGCATCTCATTTGTAGTCGTGACTGTTAAAGCAAGGGTTGCCTCCCTTGATCCCAGACTTGAGCAGGCTGCGATGGATCTCTATGCCAACGAGCGAGACACATTTAGATATGTCACTCTTCCACTAGTTATGCCAGGAATAGCAGGAGCTGCGCTTCTAGCTTTTTCACTCTCATTTGATGATTTCATCATCACCAATTTCAACTCAGGTATTGAGTCGACTTTTCCTAAGTTCGTCTATGTTTCAGCAGCAAGGGGTATACCAGCCCAAGCAAACGTGATTGGCAGTGCGATGTTCTTCATTGCCCTCATCATTGTTATTGTTGGACAAGTTGTAAGCCGACAGAGAAAGAAGTCATGACCAATATTGGAAATATGTATGGCCCGAATTTTACCTTTCTTGGAATTCCTGCCTGTGATTTAGAAAGACTTTTTATTTAGTTATTTGATCCATACATAGTAGGTATATGTATGAAGATTCTAGGGTTCTAGAATTAGCTATTAATTTACTGCCCAGGTCTGACACTTGAAGAATTTAAACGTCATTTCTAGGCCATGAGGGATAAATTTATCTTTAGATTCTTCCTTTTTTGAAAATACATACCTAGGCTTACATCTATGAAGCGGGTCAGCTGGGCTCTATCCCTAGCCCTATGCCTGAGTTCCCTTCCTGCCCTTGCAGCCACTCCACCAAAGCCAGGCGCAAGTTGCACAAAGCTAGGAATTACTAAGGACTATAACGGAAAAACCTATAAGTGCGTTAAGTCAGGAAAGAAGCTAGTTTGGAATAAAGGTATTGTGATTAAGACGGCAGCCCCTGCTGCCTCACCAGCTCCAGATAGTGGAATAGTTCAACTAAACGGTAAGTGCACAGTTGAAGGCTCGAAAGCTCCCCTCAATAGCGGTGAGGTGATTTGTAAAGACGGGAAATGGCAACCATTTGGTAGTGGTGGAACAATTGGAGTAATTCCACAGCCACAGCCACAGCCACAACCACAACCAAATCCACAACCACAACCAAATCCACAACCACAACCAAATCCACAACCACAACCAAATCCACAACCACAACCAAATCCACAACCACAACCAAATCCACAACC
>SXMA01000029.1 GCA_005777515.1 Actinomycetota bacterium
GGGCCTCTTTGATGTCTCCCATCTTGGTAAAGCTTCAGTAATAGGTGAAGGAGCGCTGGATTACTTAAACTCAGTTTTTACCAATGATTTGAGAAAGATTTCAGATGGTCAAGCTCAATACAGTCTTCTCTGCCAGAGAGATAACGGTGGAGTAATTGATGATCTAATCATTTATCGCTACTCAAGCACCCACTTCCTGCTCATTCCAAATGCCGCTAATTGTCAGCAAGTTTTAGATCAGATAAGTAAAGACGCACCAAGCACTCTTGAGATTAAGAATTTACATGAAAGTTACGCCCTCTTTGCTCTGCAAGGGATGAAATCACTTGATGTCTTAAAAGATCTCGGCATAGATGTAAATCTTGAATATATGTCATTTATGGAAAGTCAGTTGGACTCCCAAGCGCTAATCATCTGTCGAACCGGGTATACCGGAGAGCATGGCTATGAAATTCTCACCCCTTGGGCAAGTGCGAGAAAGATCTGGGATTTACTTCTAGAGAAAGTTAAGAAGCATTCTGGGCTTCCTGCAGGACTTGGCGCTCGCGATACTTTAAGAACTGAGATGGGATATGCCCTTCATGGCCATGAACTCTCAACTGAGATAACTCCAGTAGAGGCAAGTGCTTCATGGGCGGTGGCATTTGATAAGGAGTTCTGGGGAAAGAGCGTTCTTGAAAAGCAACGAGTAGAAAAAAAACATAGAAGGCTTGCAGCAATATTAATTGTCGATCGCGGTATTCCTAGAGCTGGGATGGAAATCAAAGACAAAGATGGCAATAAAATTGGTTATGTAACAAGTGGCACATTCTCACCCTCGATAAAGAGTGGCATCGCTCTAGGACTATTTGAAAGTCAGATTCCACTTGAAACCCAGGTATTTATCGATATCCGAGGCCGTTTAAGCCAAGGAGTAATTAAGCGTTTACCTTTTCAACCATCGAAGGTGAAGTAAGACCCATTCTGATTGCGGCTCTAGAAAGTGATGCAAGTAGAGCCCTGGCGCTAAGAGCGATCAAAAGGGCGGTAGTGATAGCTCTTGGGATATCCCATGCCATAGCTGTTGCTAAGTGAAAAGTTAGATAGCGCGAGAGATTTTCCATAAGCGGTGCGCCGGCGATAAAACCTAACTGAGTATTAGTAGATGCGATCCAAGGCCAGAGTTGAAGATCCATGAGCGCACCAAAGAGAAGCGAGCTGATTATTCCAATTACTAAAAGTGCGACTATCTCAAAACGTTTTGAGATCTTTCTGGAAAAAAATCCAGCAAAAAGCCCAATCCAACCTGCTGCCAGCATTTGAAATGAGAGCCAAGGTCCAATTCCTCCGCTAATTACTGCTGAGACCGCCATCGAGATGACTCCAAGTGAGAACCCAAACTTTGAACCAAAGATGTAGCTTGAAATAATTAGGAGAAACCACATCGGTTCAACGCCCACAGCTCCAGCTCCTACAAGTCGCAGGGCTGCTATTAAGGCGGCAAGAACTCCAAGTAGCGCAACAATCTTGCTATCGAGTGCGCCTCTAGATATCTCCACTGAAATAACAAGAACTGCAAGAAATGCGATGAACAAGGCTAAGAATCGAGCAGACTCGGGCTGTAATAGAAAGAAATTACTCTCAGGAATAAAGAGCGGCCAAGTGAATGAAAGAAGGCCAAGAGCAGATCCAATTAATATTGGAAGCCAGGAAACCATTGAGGCGATAGTTTTAGTTTCTTTCACTTAGATATCTTTCTACATCACTTAATGAGAGCCAGCTGTTATTCGGTAGAGCTTTAGAAACTTGTGGAGCAAAAGCAGGGGATGCTTTAAGAACTTCTCTACTGCTTCCATCTGCAATAACTTCGCCATCTGCTAGAAATATCACCCGATCTGCCACTTCAGCAACTAGTTCGACATCATGAGTTGATATCAAAACTGAACGATTAAGGTTTGAGGCAATCTGTTTTAAAATCTTTATAAGCACTTTCTTGGCTTCATAATCAAGACCTCTTGTTGGTTCATCGAGTATCACTAGCGCAGGCTGGGCAGAGAGGATGATGCTAAGTGCAAGGCCAAGGCGCTGCCCCTCTGAAATATCTCTTGGGTGTGAGTTAAGGCTTGGAATCTTCATCAACTCTTTATAGATTGAAAGGGTAGTTCCAGGTTCAACTCCATTGTCAAGATCAGCTAAATCACATTCTTGCTTTATTGACTGGCCATAGAGAAGATCACCCGCATCTTGCGGGATATATCCAACGAATCTGATTAACTCTTTATCTGTAAAACTCTTTGGATCCCTCTGATTCACTCTAACCTCACCTTTAGTAAGGGGAGCTTGAGCAACCGCGCACTTAAGTAAGGTGGTCTTTCCTGCGCCATTTCTTCCCATTAGCGCGACAATCTCGCCGCCATTTATCCCAATACTCACATCCTTAAGAGCATTACTTCTCTGATCTTGATCATATGAAGCGCTGACAGAGTTAATAGTTAATATTGCATCGCCCTTAAGTTTCTCAATCAAGTTGGCTGGAGCTTCAGATATTTCTGGAGCAATTTTGCGAAATTCACGAATTGAGAGTGGAATTTCACCAAGCTCTAATTTCTTTGCTAATTCAACTAGGGGAGGGGCAATAGGAGAGCTGCTTAATATCTGCCTTGCAGGTCCAAGATCAACTGAGCCATCTCCGTGGATGAGAATGATTCGATCAACAAATCCAATAACTCTTTCAAGTCTATGTTCTGCCAAAATCACAGTCAGTCCAAGATCGTGAACCAGGCGATGGAGAATGGAGAGGACCTCCTCTGCTGCTATTGGATCAAGGGCGCTTGTTGGTTCATCAAGAAGTAGAACCTTTGGATTTGTAACAAGGGCTGCAGCTATGGCCACTCTTTGTTGTTCGCCGCCACTTAGCTCTGAGATATTTCTTCTTCTTAAAGGGGCAAGTGCAAGAAGATCTAATACTTCTTCAACGCGCTTTCGCATAATCTCGGGGGCAATTCCAAGGCTCTCAAGGCCAAAAGCGATCTCATCTTCAACAATGTCTGAGACAAAGCCATTGATAGGGTTTTGGCCAACAATTCCTACAACATCTGCCAACTCTCCAGGCTTTAACGCTCTGGTGCTTCTTCCAGCCACACTAATTTCGCCGGTGAGAATTCCTCCAGTGTGATGTGGGATGAGGCCATTGATTAGTTTGAGAAGCGAGCTCTTACCAGCCCCGGTGTGGCCGATTAGAAGAAGTAACTCTCCTTCATTAACTGTAAAAGAAATGTCTTCCACAATGGTTCGCTGCGCGTTGGGATAGATCAGGGAAACGCTAGAGAAGGTAATCATGAGACAAATCCTGGAATTATTACTGCAGCCAAGACAAGTCCAGCTAATAATGTGCCAGATATTGATGGAAGTAGAAGAAGGAAAATTAGAGCATAAATAGGCGCCGCAAGAGCCAGTGTTTCTTGAAGGCGCCAAATCTGCCTGCGATATCGACTTGGATTTGGAAAATATCCGTATCCTCTAGACTCTAAAGAGGCAGCAAGATCAATTGACCTCTCTAATGATTCCTCTAAAACTGGTATTCCAACTTTTCTAAAAGAGGCCATTCCGCTCGAGCTCTCGCCTCTTAGGCGTCTTGCCGCTCTAACCCTTTCAATACTTCTAGCGCTCTGTGGTGCAACCGAGCTAGCAATTACTGTTGCAAGTCCCATGCCATAGTATTTTTTTGGCAAAACTCTCAGCAGTTCATGAGGATTACTTAGCGCGCTCGCTGCAGCAAAGATAAGAATCAGCGCAACAAGCAAAGTCGCTTCATCAAAGGCCGCAGAGAGGCGCTGTGATGTGACATCACCACCTAGTCTTATTCCAACAAATAAATCTGGAAGCTTGATACTTGGGATTGTGAAAAGCACTTGCCCGGGCATCGGAACTCCAATAACTACTCCAATCGCCATCCGCAGCGTGAAGGCTAGAGCTGCAAGCCGGAGCGACCATCTAAATGATTTATACCAATAGGTATTACTTCGCTTCATGAGCACTAGAGCAATTGCTCCGATAGATATTGAAATTGAAGTAAGCGTTGAACTAGAAAGGAGAAGAATCACGAGAAGAGTAAGCGCCCAGAGCCACCAGAAGAGCGGATGGAAACTCTCCTGGCTGGCTCTGGGCGCATTTGTCATTTAGTTAATGTCGCTATTATTTAGTGCGCCGGCGATTAAGAAAGAATGCACTGAGTAAAAAGAGTCCTAGAACTGCAAGGAGAATTGGAGCGCTTTGGCTAGAGCCTGTATCTGGCTCGGAAGTTGCTTCAATGGCTACTACTTCCTCAGCTACTGGCTCATCAATTTCAGCGCCGCATTCGCTTGCAGGATATCCAGCAATTCCGCAGATAAGTCCAGAATCTCCAGCTCTTACATCAAGTGCTGCCTCTAAAACATCAAGGCCGACTGATCCTTTATCAACTACGACGCAATCTGAGAAGAACTCATTAGGTACTTCGCCATCTGGCGCAATATTGCCAGCTCCAAAATCAACAACTAAACCAACTCTAATCTTTCCTGAGGCCTCTGGAGTCTGACCGCAGAGAGTTGCAAAATCAGGATCCATCATGGGTTCAACTGCTGGGATGTCATTTGAGCTAAAGACAAATGCCCAGCCCTCAACATCTCCATCTTTAACTTCAACAGTTGGGCCAGTCATTGCAGCGCTCCATGCACTAGCTCCAGATGCAGCTTGGAAATAACCCCAATAGCGATAACCCTTTGCGCCATGAGAAGGAATTGGGGCAAGGAGGCTAAGGATTAATATCGAGAGTGCAATCAACTTGGGATAAGTTTTTAAAATATTTGAATTTACAGATTTGCTAATCACTGTGAACCTTTCATTAGGATAAAAGGGCTCACGACGGCGAAAAAAAAACTTCCGCCCCGTAAACCACGACGGGTGGTAAAGATGCTTCTTGGGTGGTAATCCGACTTACCCGCTAGATCTTTAGCAGGCTCACGGTTGCGGGTCAGCGTCGGATTTTCACCGACTTCCCCATTCCAAAAAGCTATTAAGTTGTGGGGGTAATAAATCAGGAAAGTGGCTAAAGTGCAAGGAGGCGCTAGGCTCTAGTTATGGAATATAGAAAACTTGGCAGCTCTGGCATGTATATCTCAGAGATCACTTATGGCAATTGGATTACTCATGGCTCACAGGTTGAGCAAGATGCGGCAATTAAATGCGTCAGAACAGCTTATGACTTAGGTATTACCACTTTTGACACCGCTGATGTCTATGCCGGAACCCGCGCTGAGAGCGTCATGGGCAAAGCCCTTAAAGGAATTAGGCGAGAGTCTTATGAACTCTTCACGAAGGTTTATTGGCCAACTGGAAGTGGAAAAAACGATAGAGGCCTCTCTCGTAAACACATCATGGAATCTGTTCACGCATCTCTTAAGCGTCTAAATACCGATTATCTTGATCTTTATCAAATGCACCGATTTGATTATGAGACCCCACTTGAGGAGAGCTTGTCGGCATTTGATGACCTGATTCGCCAAGGAAAGGTTCACTACATTGGATTTTCAGAGTGGGATGCATCGCAGATTAGTAGCGCACTCAAAATTCAAGATGCCAATGGTTATACCCGGTTTGTCTCAAGCCAGCCGCAATACTCAATGCTTTGGAGAGTTATCGAGAGCAAGGTTGATCCACTATGTCGTAATGAGGGCATTGGCCACATCGTCTGGTCGCCAATTGCTCAAGGGGCGCTAACTGGAAAGTATTTACCGGGCAAGAAGCCACCTAAGGGATCAAGAGCTACTGATAAAAAAGGTGGCGCCAATATGATCTCGCGCTGGATGAAAGATGATGTTTTAACTGCAGTTGAGAAGTTAAAGCCAATAGCAGAGAAAGAAGGGCTTACTCAAGCTCAGTTAGCTGTGGCCTGGGTGCTGCAAAATCCAAATATTTCATCTGCAATCATTGGTGCAACTAAGCCTTCTCAGATTAAAGAAAATGTTAAAGCTTCAGGAGTTAAGTTAAGTAGTGAAACGATGAAAGCAATCGATGGCGCTCTTGGAAATCTTCCTGAGAGAGATGCTGCAAAAACTGTTAGCCCAAACCCAAGGGCTTAACTAGATTTTCTCGCCCCGCTTAACTTGAGGAAGTGGGGCTCGAAGCCTTCTGATCTGGGTAGAGCGCAACCAGCCATACATTCCAAGGCCCTTAAGGATCTCACCAGGAAAGCGCGTGCTTACCTCACGCTTAATTCGTCTTGAGAGAAAATATCCATCAACAACTGAGAAAATTAGGGCTGAGTACATCAGAGCGATAGCCGCAAATTGGATGTACATCACTGGGATTAGAGTCATAAATAAAACTAGAACAATGATCGGTAGAAAGAATTCACCAACTGAGCGTCTTGAATCAACATAATTTCTTATAAAGCGCCTTACTGGCCCTCTATCTCTTGGTGGAAGCGCATTCTCGTCACCGCGCATATAGGCATCACGCTGTTGGGCGCGCAAAATACGAGCCTGCGCCCTCTGTAATTTCTTTGCTTCCTTATTAGCGGCGGGAGCAAGGCGATTAACAACTCTTGATTGTTCTGCCTCTTTGCGCTTTGGTGTTGGACGACCTTTTTTATCTGCCATAGGCGCTTACGGTAGGCCAAGCATTCGATCTAGCGCAATTCGAGCAAAGTTAGCCGTCTTGGGATCGACCTTAATCTGATTGACCACGCGTCCCTTAACCAGAGATTCCATCGCCCAGAGTAGGTGGGGCAGATCGATGCGATTCATCGTGGAGCAGTAACAGACATCCTTATCAAGAAAGACCACAGTCTTATCAGGATTATTAGCCGCAAGGCGCTTAACAAGATTTAGTTCAGTCCCAACTGCCCAACTGCTCCCAGCAGGGGATTGAGTGACGGTCTTAATAATCATCTCAGTGCTACCAATGACATCAGCTTTTGAAACTACCTCATACTGGCATTCAGGATGGACTATGACTTTAACGCCAGCAATTTTCTGCCTCACCTGCTCGATATTTTCAACTGCGAAACGACCATGAACCGAGCAATGACCGCGCCACAAAATAACCTTGGCAGAGGTTAGCTCCTGATCACTTAGCCCACCGTTGACTTTCCAAGGATTCCAAATCACGCAATCGCTAAGTTTTAATCCGAGTTTTAGTACTGCAGTATTGCGACCAAGATGCTGATCAGGAAGAAAGAAGACTTTCTCTCCTTTTTCAAAAGCCCATTTCATGGCTCGCTCTGCATTTGATGAGGTGCAGATTGTTCCGCCATTTTCGCCAGTGAATGACTTGATTGCGGCAGATGAATTCATATAGGTAACTGGAATTGTTTTACCTGCAATCCCTAGCTTCTCAAAGACTTTCCATGCTTGATTAACTTGATTAGCTGCTGCCATATCGGCCATCGAACAACCAGCAGCGAGATCGGGAAGAATTACACGTTGATTCGCTGAGGTGAGAATATCTGCGCTCTCTGCCATGAAATGTACGCCGCAAAAGATTATGTTCTCAGCCGATTGATTATCTGCAGCTGCTTGAGCCAATTTGAAAGAGTCTCCGGTGATATCTGCAAAATCTATTACTTCATCTCTCTGATAATGATGACCCAAAATCATCGCGCTATTGCCTAAGGCTGCTCGAGCCTTCTTGGCCCGCTCAACTAGATGAGGATCACTTGATGCTGGAAGCTCTCCGGTGCAGGAGACGCCACGCTCGCTAGAGAGATCTGAGCCTTTTCCTAGAAGA
>SXMA01000114.1 GCA_005777515.1 Actinomycetota bacterium
ATGCTCTACCACTGAGCTAGGGAGGCGTTTTCAGCGGGTAAGTATGGCATTGAGCAAGAAAATGGAACAATGCGCCAACCATGCCAACGCCAATCTGGTCTAGCCCTGAGACTACCTCAGTAAACCGCTTACCAATGCTCAATATCGCGCATCTAATGAGTATTTCTCTTGATGGGCAGTGGAACTTTCAATTATTAGATAGAGCTGATCAAGAGCCAAGTAAGCGCTGGCAGAGCATCACAGTTCCAGGCCTTTGGACCATGGTTGATGCCGAGCAACCCTTTGGCGACAAGCCGATCTACACCAATACCCAGATGCCCTTTGATCAACTGCCACCAAGTGTTCCACTTGATAATCCAACTGGAATCTATGAGCGAGAGTTTTCACTTCCCTCATCTTGGAAAAATAAAAGAGTTGTTCTATCAATTGGAGGATTTGAATCCCTTGCAATCCTCACCATAAATGGCAGAGAGGTAGGAGTTGCTAAAGACTCTCGCCTAGCATCGGAATTTGATATTACAGATTTTATAACCAATGGTTCAAATAAAGTTCAAATCAGAGTCATTAAATGGTCAGATTCGACATTTATTGAGGACCAAGATCAATGGTGGCATGGCGGGATTACAAGATCTGTAAAACTATTTGCCACCGAAAATGTTTTTATCGAAAGGCTCTATGCCACCCCAGGGCTTGAAAAAAATAATAAAGTTGGAACTCTAAAAATCAGAGCTCATATCAACTCAATTAATGAAGAAGAGATTGCTGGATACCGACTTAAGGTAAAGGTAATTGGAGTAAAGGGCGCTGAGGCAAGCGCGACAGTTAAAAATCAAAAGGCGCCAAATTGGACGCAAAAAAGTGCCACTGAAAAGCAAGCAGGAGATGATTTCTTTCTAGCCACCTACTGGGATGGCAATATGCCTAAGGATAAATATCTGGCATATCTAGCAACTGAGCCAATCATTCCAGGGCCATTAGAACTAAACATTAGAGTGCCAAATGCCTCCCCTTGGTCCGCTGAATCGCCAAGCCTTTATGACGTTGAGTATCAGCTAATTGATCCTTCGGGCCAAGTAATTGAGGTCACGACGCAGAGAATTGGCTTTAGAAGCGTTGAGATAAAAGGATGCGACCTGCTAGTAAATGGCGAGCGAGTGATGATCTACGGCATCAATCGCCATGATTTCAATCGCCGAAGCGGGCGAGTATTAAGCCGGGATTTGATGCGACAGGATTTATTGGAACTTAAGCGATGGAACTTTAATGCCATCCGCACCTCACACTACCCAAATGATCCAGCTTTTCTAGATCTCTGTGATGAGCTTGGTTTCTATGTTGTAGGTGAGGCCAATATTGAATCTCATGCCTTCCAAAACACGCTCTGTGATGATCAGAAATATCTAAATGCCTGGGTTGATCGAGTTGCCAGAATGATTCAACGAGATATCCATCATGCATCGGTGATTCTCTGGTCTCTTGGCAATGAATCAGGCTCTGGAATTAATCATCGAGCTGCAGCTGCATATGCTAGAAGTTTTGATCCCACTCGCCCACTACATTATGAAGGAGCAATCAGAGGACATTGGACTACAGGTCATGACGTCACAGATGTTGTAGTTCCTATGTATCCAGATATCTCAGCGATTATCTCTTATGCAAAGTCTAAAAAGGCAGATCGCCCTCTAATTATCTGTGAGTACTCCCACGCCATGGGAAATAGCAATGGAACCTTGGCCGAATACTGGCAAGCAATTCATAGCCTTCCAGCTCTACAAGGCGGCTTTATTTGGGAGATGTGGGATCACGGGCTAGATCAAAGACTTGAAGATGGCACTATTCGCTCGGCTTATGGCGGAGACTTTGGTGAAGCTAAACATGATGGCAACTTCTGCTGCGATGGAATGTTCTTTCCTGATCGAAGCCCAAAGCCTGCTTTAAGTGAATTTAAATATATTGCCTCGCCAATTGAGATTAAGGCAAAGAATATAAAGAGTGGAAGATTTGAGATTTTTAATAAGAACTTCTTTGTAAATCTCTCAGATTACAAGCTTAAATATGAGGTAACAGTCAATGGAAAGGCCTCCTCATCTGGCGAGATAAAGCTAGGGCTAGTAAAACCCCGTCAATCAAAGCCTTTTACCCTGCCTGCTCAAGCATTAAAGGGTGATGGATCAGTTGGTGAGCGCTTTATTAACTTCTCACTTTCACTTGCCAGTAGCAAGCCTTGGGCTCATATTGGCCATGAAGTCGCCTGGGAGCAGATAGCACTTGTTTCAAAACCACTACCAAAGATCAAGAGCGCCAAGAGCAAACTGCAATACGTCAATTCTCAAGGCCAGATTCAAGTTCCATTTGGACAGATAGCGCCTGCGCTAACGCTCTGGAGAGCGCCAACAGATAATGACTTAATTGGTCATATCTCTCAAAGATGGGATGAGTGGGGCGTTAGAAAGTTAGAGCTAGAGAGCTCAAAAGTTGTGCGCACTTCAACTAATACCAAGATAACAAATCTCTGGAGATCTCAGAGTGGAATTGCAATCAAGCATATTCAACTTGTTGAAAGCGTTGATTCAGGATTTAGAGTTAGTGAAACTGTAACACTTCCAAAAGAGCTAAATGATCTAGCAAGAGTTGGTATCAACTTTGAAGTAGATGGAGCGCTCAATAACTTTACCTATTTTGGTATTGGGCCTAATGAAACTGCTCCAGATAGAAAGATTGGAAAAGTTCATCGCTATAGCTCAACTGTTGACCAGCAATATGTGCCATATGTAAAGCCACAGGAAAATGGCGGACATATGGGGATGCGCTGGTTTAGCCTGACTAATCAAAGCGGCCACGGACTCTATTTCCAATTAGATAAACCAAGAATGGTCACTGTCTCTCCTATGCGCTCTGAAGATCTAGCAAATGCCACCCATAATGTATTTGTTAATCCTTGCGGAAATACAGTTATAACTATCGATGGCGCACATCGCGGAATCGGAACCGCCTCTTGTGGGCCAGATACTCTTGCTAAGTACTTAATTAAGCCTGGAACTTATAAGTGGAGCTGGAGCGTAGTTACTTTTTAAGGTTTCCAAGTAACTGGCGCTGGATATTTTGGGCTCCGTCCATCTCCAGATGACTTCTTTCTAATCCTTCTTATCGCCCAGGGGATTCCATAGAGAATAACCCAGCGAAGATTTTGCTTGATTTGCTCTGCCAAAGGCAGTTTTACTGGCGGTGGTAGAGGAGTTCTCCAGCTTGGATCATGAGGCAGGTTTAGTCTTGCTAATACTGCTTGAGCAACACGATAGTGTCCAAGAGAGTTAAGGTGAAGGCGATCTTCATGGATAAAGCCTGGATGGCGCCAAGAACTCTCTTGATTTGGATCTAACAAGATAGCGCCAACTTCACCAGCTATCTTTCGCACATTTGAATTGAATGCTTCAAATCTCAGCTTCCAAACCTTTGCTGCGCGAGTCTTAGCACCTGAATCCTCTAGGACACAAAAGAGCATAACTGTTGCTCCACTTTTAATTAATGCGCGCACTGCTTGGTCATACTCTGCAAAGGTCTTAACTGGATCATATTTCGGTCTTATTACATCGTTAGCTCCGGCATGAAAGGAGATGATCGTGCTTGGACCATTTACCAAACCAAGAGCGACTGGAACTTGCTCTCTTAACACCTGGCCAACTTTTTTACCTCTAATTGCTAGATTGGCATAGGTGAAGTTCTCATAATTGCTAGCCATAACATCAGCAACGCGATCTGCCCAGCCGCGATAATTGCCCTTTATCTTCTCATCCTGCATGCCCTCAGTCATTGAATCACCAAGTGCGATAAAGCGGTTATAAGACATTGTTAACCTCTACTTAATTGCTCTTTTTCTATCAACTGCATAGAGCGCAATTGATACGGCAACGCTGGCATTTAGTGATTCCACCGCGCTACTCATGGGAATAGAGACAAGGAGA
>SXMA01000115.1 GCA_005777515.1 Actinomycetota bacterium
CACAGATCTGCGATGCTCAGTCACCTGCCAGAGTTGAATATCTGGATCGTTATGCAGACCCACATCATCCAGCATCAAGTGTAATTGGAACTTTAATTGGAACTTATCGGGCTCACGAAGTTTTGACGACGCAAGTGCTGGAGAGTGCAGTGCAGGCAATAAATCGGATTGATTTAGCACCTATAACAAAAAAAGCCATTAGTGCTGTATTAATTACAGGAGACTTGACTGATAATGCGCAATCTAATGAATTAGATTGGCTCACTACATTATTAGCTGGCGGAAAACTTCGAGCAGAAAGTGGCGCTAAAGATAAGTGGGAGGGAGTAGGGGGAGATTTTTACTCGCCATTTTTCTGGAATCCACATGGAACACCAAAAGGCGAAAGAGATGATTTCCCGCGAGATCTATATGGTTTTCCCACGATTCCGGAGCTCTTAAATGCCATCACTCAACCCTTTCACTGCTCAGGGCTCAAATATCCATTCTTAGCAGTACATGGGAATCATGACGCTCTCCTTCAAGGCACTGTCGCCCCAAATGAAGAGCTGCGGCAATCAGTCAAGTCAGATGAGAAGATTTTTGAGCTGCCAGATGAGGAAGCGCTGGGGGCGCTTTCTAAAGTATCGGAACAAGGACCGGCCGCTTATCCATCTCCAATCGCTCCAAAGATTTTGAAAGTAAGCGCTGATGACTCTAGGGACTTTCTGACTCCAAGTGAATGGAACATCAATTTTTATCGTGAAGATGAAGATAATGGAATTACAAGTGAGTATTTAGGTAGCGAAAAAAGGTATTGGAGAAAAGACTATGAGTCATTAACCATCCTTGCCTTAGACACAGTTAATCCATTTGGTGGTTGGCAGGGCTCAATTGATGAGGAACAATTTATTTGGCTCAAAGAGCAAGTAGAGCAAATAAGAGATCGATATATCGTAATTACTAGCCATCATCCGATTCAAGATATTTACAATGGGTATAGTCCATCAGGAAAACGCATTTTAGGGCCCGAAATTGAGAGCTATCTAGTAACCAAGCCTGCTGTCATTGCATGGATCTGCGGCCATACTCACCGGCATCGTATCGCCTACTTTGGTCCGAATAGTCAGAATGGGTTCTATCAAATCGAAACTTCATCACTAATTGATTGGCCACAACAAGGACGAATTATTGAGATCTTCATAAACGATAGAGAAGAGATCTGCATTGCCAGCACTGTCTTTAATCACCACGGCTCGCTACTTCCTGACTATGAGCATATAAGGCTTGACGAGGTTAACGAACTCTCTGGTCTATCGCGAATTCTCTCGCTTAATGATTGGCAAAGGCGTGGTGGAATTTTTGCAATTGAAAATAATGAGGGAGAGCGCTCTGATCGAAATGTGATTCTTACTCTGCCAGTAAGAATCTAGCCAGTAAAGGTTGCATCAAGTGACTTTTCAACTTTATGAAGTGAACTGCTAGTCAATAAGATTTAGAAAATCCCAAAAAATATATTGCTAGACTTTGCTACGGTTTTAGAACAATGCGGATTGGATTACCAATTTTCTTCTCAAGGGTTTCTAGCGCAAGAGCTGCTTGATCCAGTGAGAGAACTTGAGTAACTGAGTCAGAGAGCTTTAATTTTCCATCCTTAACCATCTCGACAAGTTCTTGGGTGTGATGGCGCTCAGATCCATAATGTCCTAGGAGCTGGGTTCTCATATAGGTAAAGGCCATATCATTTGGAATAGTGATCGCTTCATTAGCAATTCCAACAATTACCAATCTTCCCACCTCGCCAAGAAGTGAAAGACCCTGCTTTCTTACCGATGCCACTCCTGCAAAATCAAAGACAGCGTTGAGGCCCCGATGTTTTTTTAGCTCTTCATCACTTGGATCAAAGGCGAAGTGGGCCCCTACCTTTAGGGCCTTTTCACGGGCCTCTATTCGAGGTTCAATGGCAATTATTTTGCTACATCCTATGATTTTAAGGAGCTGAACTGCGTGAATTCCAAGGCCGCCAATTCCAAATACTGCAGCGCTCTCTCCTTTTTGCATCTTTGCAGTCGATGAAATCGCAGCCCAGGGAGTTGATACTGCATCGGGAATGATTGCAGCTTCTTCAAAGGGCAGTGAGTCAGGAATCTTCACAACTAGCGCTGCTTTAGTAATTACATACTCGGCATAGCCACCATCGTAATCAAAACCTAGTGTTGTAATTTGATTTGCTTCATTGCGCTGCCCAGCGATGACAATTACTCGATCACCAACTTGGTATCCAGATACTTCACTACCGAGTTGATCAATTGTTCCTGCCACCTCATGGCCGATAGTTACTTCATCGCCTTTTAGATATCCGGGTGAGAGCGTGCCATCAAGTAAGTGAACATCAGAGAGACAGACTCCAGCTGCGCCTACTTTTATGCGAACCTCACCAATACCCGCAGTGGGAGTTGGAACTTCTTTAACTTCAAACTTTCTAGTTGAAATTGTTATCCGTCCAGCTTTCATGAAATCAATCCTTGCGCACGCTTAATCAAAATGTTAACTCCCATGCCGAATCCTTTAAAGGCAGGATTTGTAGTCTGACCTGCTCGATAGCGAGCCCATATTTGTTGGATGATCACTGTTAATCTAAACAAGCCAAAGACTTCATAAAATGTGAAGTCATCACATTTTCTATTACTTAGCTCGAGGTATTTTGCAATAAATTCTCTTCGCGTAGGCATTGCCTCAAGATGGCTAGGTTGGCGTCGAAGTGAGGCAAACATTGGCTCATCATCTTTATCGACCCAATAAGCAAGGGCGGAGCCCAAATCCATAAGCGGATCGCCAACTGTTGCTAGCTCCCAATCCAGCACTCCCACTAGCTTTTTCTCGCCTAGATCAAAGACCATGTTATCTATCCGCCAATCACCATGAATGATGCACGAGCCAACATCATCTGCTTTATTAGCATCAAGCCAGGACATCACATCTTCGCCATCATAAACATCATCAGTTAGTGCGTTTCTATATCTTCTAGACCAACCCTCAACTTGGCGAGCTACATAGCCTTCTCCCTTATTTAGTTCCGCTAGGACTGATGCATCTACGAAGTGAAGCTCGGCAAGGCCTTTGACTAAGGAGTTAGCCATAATGGAAATATCTTCTTTTGTTAGCGTCTCTGGAACATCTCTTCGAAATATCTCACCTTGAATTCTTTCCATTACATAGAAATCAGAGCCTAGAATTTGATGATCCTGGCAGAGCGCAATTACATTGGGAACTAAATCAAAGACAGGCTTTAGACGAGATTGAATTAGAAATTCTCGCTTCATATCATGGGCAGAGACTGCTTTTGTTCCAACTGGGGGACGGCGAAGAACCAACTCACGATCAGAATATTTAAGTAGATAGGTCAGATTTGATGCGCCAGATCTAAATTGAAAGACCTTAGGTAAGTCACTTTGATCTATATATGACGCAAGCCAGGTGTGAACTTTGCCGATATCAAATGCATCTTCATCTCGTACTGGAGTGAGATCACTCATGGCAGATAGGACTTGAGCTCTAACCTTGCAACATCGCGTAGATGCACTTCATCTGGCCCATCAACAATTCTTAGAGTCCTTATTCCTGCATACATAGCTGCCAGCGGAGTGTCTTGGCTAACGCCTGCTCCGCCATGGGCCTGAATGGCATTATTGATTATCTCCTCTGCCATTCTAGGAACCACTACTTTAATAGCAGCAATTTCTTTGCGCGCAGCTTTAGCCCCTTGATTATCAATGATCCACGCTGTTTTTAAGACAAGTAGGCGAGCCTGCTCAATATCAATGCGCGCCTTAGCGATCCATTCTTGGATAACTCCTTGTCGGGCTAACTCTTTTCCGAAGGGAGATCTAGTAAGGCTTCGTTTAATCATTAACTGCAGCGCTCGCTCTGCCATTCCAATCGCTCTCATGCAGTGATGGACCCGACCAGGACCAAGACGAGCTTGAGCAAGAGCAAAACCTTCTCCTTCTTTGCCAAGAAGATTACTTGCAGGCACTCGTACATTTGTAAATGAAACCTCGGCATGGCCATGTTGATCAACGTATCCAAAGACAGTTAAGTTTCTAACTACTTTCACTCCCGGGGTATCAATTGGAACTAATATCATCGATTGTTGGTGATGATCATCTGCCTCAGGATTAGTTTTTCCCATCACAATTAAAATCTTGCATCGCTCATCCATAGCGCCAGTGGTCCACCATTTGACGCCATTTATTACATAGCCATCACCATCTCGTTTAATGCTAGTTCTAATGTTTCTGGCATCACTTGATGCAACATCAGGCTCGGTCATAGCAAAGCCAGAGCGGATCTCACCTGCTAGTAGCGGCTCAAGCCATTGCTGCCTCTGCTGCGGTGTTGCGAACATATCTAGCAATTCCATATTTCCAGTATCAGGAGCTGCGCAATTGATTGCCTCTGGAGCGATATCTGGCGACCAACCAGTAATTTCAGCAAGGGTTGCATAATCTGTAACAGTTAAGCCATGGTCAAGATGAGGCAGGAAGAGATTCCATAGCCCCTC
>SXMA01000116.1 GCA_005777515.1 Actinomycetota bacterium
GGGTTACTTTGACCGCATCAGCCAAGGTATTCATTCCGCGCTCAAGGCCGCGACGAGCATCTTCGTTAAAGGCAATCATCTTTGCCATAGTTCTATCTACTCCTCATTTAATTAACCAGTTTTTTCGAGCTTCAGGTGACTTATCACTCTCACCTGCCGAGTGCTAACGCCAAGCCTAGAGGGCTCTATTCCCGTTCTCAAATCAGGTTCTTTTCGGGGCATCTGCCCCGCAGGGCTTTAGAGGGATCTGGCTGAAATTCGAGCCTGGCGAAGGCGCCTCAGGCGCTTTACTAGAAGAGGAGAGGTGGTGAGGGCATCTTCTCGATCAATTAAGTTATTGAGCAGTTCGTAATAGCCTCTAGTTGATAGATCAAAGAGCTCTTTGATTGCAGCATCCTTTGCCCCGGCGTACTTCCACCATTGGCGCTCAAAATCCAGAATCCGCACTTCAAGATCTGAAAGGTTTGAGCCAAGTTGTAGTGAGCCTTCTTCCATGGGGGATATTGAACTAGAAAATTGCCAAATTATTGGGATTTAGAGGGTGGCCAAAATTACCTTGATATCGGTAATGGAAGTCCAGGGATTAACTATGGCAAATCGCAATATCGGCTCACCTTTGTGAGATGAGGGAGTGACAAAGCCAATTTGATCTAGCAATAATTTATCGCTCCATCTTTGATAATCCTCTGCCTGCCAGCCTTTTCTTCTAAAGGCAACGATAGATAACTCCGGCTCCATGAGAAGTTCTAGATTGGGATGCTCATTTATTAATTGTGCACTTGCTCGTGCCAGATCCATTGTCTTATCCATCGACTCGGCATATTTATCTGTGCCATGGGTTGCAAGTGAGAACCAGAATGGAAGCCCTCTGACTCTTCTTGTTAAGTGAATTGCATAGTCAGATGGGTTCCATTGCCCTGATTCCAAAGGCTCTAAATAACCAGCATGTTGCGTATGTGCTGTTCTTGCAATTTCTGGGTCTCTATAAATTAGCGCGCAGGCATCAAAGGGAGCAAAAAGCCACTTATGAGGATCGACAATAAAAGAATCTGCCAATTCAATTCCACTAAATAACGCCTTACTCCTTGGAGAGGCAAGAGCTGCAAGACCATATGCCCCATCGATGTGATACCAAATGCCTCGCTCATTTGCTATCTGCCCAACACCTTTTAAGTCATCAATGATTCCAAGGTTGGTGCTTCCTGCAGTTGCAACGACTGCAAAGACTCTGTGCTCTGGATTCGCTAGGTGGTATTTATCTATTTCAAAGGCAGTGGTACTTCCCTGCATTTTATAGTTGTTATCACTTGGAATTGTTAGTAGCTCAACATCCATAACATCTGCGGCAGATTTAATTGATGAGTGGGCTTGGTTTGAGGCGGCAATTACCCATTTTTTAACCCCAGGATATTTAGCTCTTGCGCTATGGCGAGCAGCAACAAGTGCTGAGAGATTTCCTATCGTTCCACCTTGAACAAATACTCCGCCAGAAGTCTTTGGGAATTGAGCTAAATCACTTAGCCATCTAAGGGCTTGATTCTCTGCAAATACTGCCCCTGCTCCCTCAAGCCATGAACCACCATAAAGAGCTGATGCACCAACTACTAAATCAAAGAGCGTTGCTGATTCAGTTGGAGCAGAGGGGATAAATGCCAAATACCTTGGATGATCAGTTGAGATACAAGCTTGGGCAAGGACATGCTTGAAAATATCTAAAGCCTTATCACCGCCAAGGCCTTTTGCGGTTATGGTTTCGCCAACTTCGCTATAGAGCTCTTCATAACTCCAAGGTCCATCAAGTGGAGGATCTTTCTTAAGTCTGATTAATGAGTACTCTAAAATCTTTGCAGCTAGGGCATCGATTTCTTCATCAAACTCATGCATCCCCGAATAACGCCTTTCGCTTTGAACTTCTCACAATGTTTCTTAGCATTGTTGGGAAGACAAAGCTATGAAATGGCAAGACCAAATACCAGTAAAGCTGGCCACCTAAACCACGTGGAGAGAACGTTGCTTCTTGAATAATTCTTACCTTCTCCCCCTCTTTACTAACTCTAAAATCCAGCCAAGCCTTTCCTGGCAAAACCATCTCTGCATAGAGACGAAGTTCTTTTTCTTTTTCAACGATTTCAACTCGCCAGAAATCTAGGCCATCTCCAACCCTTAAATGTTTTGGATCGCGCCGACCTCGCCTAAGGCCAACTCCGCCAACCATTCGATCAACGACTCCTCTTGCCCACCAGAGGAAATCTGCGCCATACCATCCAGTCTTGCCACCAATTTGTTCAATTGATTTCCAAACGCAATCAATTGGCGCATCGGTTAAAACCTCACGTTTATCGCGCAAAATCATCTCACCGGCCCAATCAGGATCTCCTTGCGCTTTCTGCCAGGGCGCAGTTGGGGCGGTTGCATCAGACCAGCGAGTTTCAACAAGGTTGGCGCTGGTTTTTGAAAGAGCTAGATTGACCGCAGTTGAAACATCAATTAGACCTTCTTTTGGCTTGGCAACAATTGCATCGATGCTCTTATTCGGATCCGCAACCGTTTCATTGATCAGAGAGCCAACTAGCGGGCGAGCAAGGCCGGTTGGAACTGGAGTGACAAATCCAATCCAAAGGCTTGAGAGCTTTGGGGTTAGGACTGGAACTCTGATGATCCAGCGCCTGCGAAGGCCAGAGGCTTTAGCAAATTTTTGCATCATATCTGCGTAAGAGAGAATCTCAGGGCCACCGATATCAAATAC
>SXMA01000117.1 GCA_005777515.1 Actinomycetota bacterium
AGCAGCTTCAAGATCAATTGGTGCTTGGCGCTTAGATGAGTGCACGCTAGTTGTCACTCTTGAACCATGTGTGATGTGTGCGGGGGCGATAATGGCAGCAAGAATTCCTAGGTTAGTTTTTGGAGCCTGGGATGAGAAGGCAGGCGCCTGCGGCTCTGTATGGGATTTAATTCGCGACCCAAGAGCGCTACATAAAGTTGAAGTTATTTCAGGTGTTTTAGAGCAAGAGTGCGCTGAGTTGTTAACTCAGTTCTTTGCCCAAAAAAGGTAATTTAAAAACTGATTAGGCCCTCGCGTATAGTCACCTACGGTGGCGTGTCCGAGCGGCCTAAGGAGCGCGCCTCGAAAGCGCGTGTTGGGGAAACCCAACCGTGGGTTCAAATCCCACCGCCACCGCCAACTATTTAACTCTTAAAAACCTTTTCAAACCCCAGATAGTCACTAGCAACATCGCCTCTCTAACAATATTTTTTGACATCTTGCTCACGCCATTTTCACGCTCTCTAAAAGTTATTGGAACTTCAATGATCTTCCCACCAAGTTTATGAACAGCCCGTGTCATCTCTATCTGAAATGAGTAGCCTTCACTCTTGATCGCTTCTAGATTGAGTTTTTTAAGAATCGATGAGGAGTAGATGCGAAATCCTGCCGTTGAGTCTTTAACTCCCATACCCAGCATCGCTCGGACATAGAGATTTGCAGCCCTTGATAGAAGCTCTCGGCTCTTGGACCAATTCTCAGTTTTTCCTTCAGCTGTCCATCTACTACCTATTACTAGATCTGTATTGGGTTGTAGCTCCTTTGCATCGATCATCTTCTTTAGATCCCGCACTCTATGAGAGAGATCAGCGTCCATCTCAATTAGCTCCTCATATCCTCGCTCTAAGCCCCAAGCAAAGCCAGTGCGATAAGCGCTGCCAAGTCCTGACTTTCTAGCTCGCTCTAGGAGAAATAGACCTGGATAGCGCTTCTGTATCTCCTTGATTTTCTCTCCGGTTCTATCTGGAGAACCATCATCGATTATCAATATATGAGCGTTAGGAATGTGCTTAAAAATGCGCTCAATAAGGATCGGGGCATTGGCCAACTCGTTATAGGTTGGGATTATTACTAAACGCTTCATACTCGTATCTCATAAGAGGGATTTAGAATAGTTAGAGAACCTTCATTTTCACCGACCATACCCTCCGCAATTAGAGTTGATCCAACTTCAAGTCCTGCTATTTCTCTACGACCTAGAAATTGCAGGGTAACTCCGCCGCTCTCATCCCAAATCTCAACTTCTAAAGTTGGTGCGCTATCCATAGCGGCAGGCCTAATTGCAGTTACTTTTCCTGCAACATGAGCTCTCTTGCGCCAGGCGATATTGCCAATTGGCATCATTGATTCTTGATAGTGGCTAACCACCTCAGATGATTGGAGCCAATTGCTCTGCGTTCTGGCTGGAGCCACTGCTTGCTGAACTTTTACTGGTTCGCGTTTGTCAATCTCGCTCATCTGACCTTTGAGAATGCGTTCAACATCAAATGGAACAATGGTGGCAACAACTCTTGGAATTTCAGAGATTGGCCTAGCAATTTGTTCTGCGCTCTGATCATGAAGAAGGCGACCTAAAAACCTCGAATAGGCTCTTCTTGGAAGCAAAAGAGTGAGTTCAACATCTTTTTGCTGCGTTGCTTTAATTGCATAATCAACGGCAGCATTTGCAAGGCGTCTATCTGGGCAATCAATAAGTTCGAGGGCAATATCATCAAAGGCCGGGTTACTACTCCATTGATCAAAGATCGCTTCAGCTTTTCTATCATCTAAGACAAAGTGAACTGCGTGAAGTGTTCTAGGCTTAAGTGATCTGGCATAACGAATGGTTGCAATGGTTGCGATATCGATACTATCGATTAGTACTGTTACATCATGACGAGCAATCGATGTGGCTCTTGAATGTTGTGAGCGAACTAGGAGAGCTTCATTCTCTCGCTTATATTGTTGATTAAAATTAAGCATCATTAAGAGCGCAATGGGAGTTCCAGTAACAACTAACCAAGTTCCATCAGCAAACTTAGTTATTGCAAGAATTGCTACAGTAATAAGAGAAATAGTTCCAGAGAGGCTATGTAGAGCTACTTGATATTTAGATCCTTTGGTAATAGATCTCTTCGCCATACCAAGGCCAGTGATAGTAAAGCCAATGAACACTGCAAGGGCATAGATTGCAGCGAGCGTTGTAATACTTGCGCCCGATACCATCACCAGGATAGATGCGCTCAATGCAATGAAAAATATACCACTTGAGAAAGCTAATTTATGGCCGCGCTGGGTAAGCCTCTTTGGAAGGAAGCCATCATTGGCAACGATATTAACCATGCTTGGAAATGCGCTATAACAAGTATTAGCACCTGCAAAGAGAATCAGAGTGGTTCCAGCCTGAACTACATAGAAGAAGAATTGACCAAAAGCAGATCCACCAAGTGCAGCCTTTGCAACAAGAGAAATTACCGTTGGTGTTCCCTCTTCATATGGGATTGCAAGGGTGTGATAGGCAAGCCAACCAATACCAATAACCAATAAACCAAGGCTTATTGCCATGATGGTGAAGGTTCGCTTGGCATTTATATGCTCGGGGCTTTTAAAGAGTGGGACGCTATCTGAGACTGCTTCAAGGCCAGTAAGAGATGCGCTGCCATTGGCAAAAGCCTTAAGGATCATCAAAATTGCGGCAAAGGTAATTAACCCCTGCTCCTCACCAAGAGGTAATAGCCCTTGAGTATCTGTTGCATACTGTGGAAGGCTGCCATTAAAGAAGCGCCAAGCGCCAAAGCCAAAGACAGTCAGCATTGAAACTATGAAGAGATAAGAGGGAATTACAAAGATAACTCCAGCATCTTTAACGCCTCGAAGATTGATATAAGTAAGCAGCGCAATAACCAGTAAGACCATCGCAACTTTATAATCCCCAAGCTCAGGAAAAGCTGAAATGATCGCAGCAACTCCGGCTGCTGATTGAATAGCAACGGTGATGATGTAGC
>SXMA01000118.1 GCA_005777515.1 Actinomycetota bacterium
AAATCGACATATCTTTGGCGAACCCGGGTCTCTTCATATAGTGGGTTATGCTCATTTGGCAGCGGGCGCAGTGCTTTGGAGGCTAATTGATATGAATTGGCAAGGATTGATAACTCACCACGCTTTGAAGTAATCACCTCGCCAGTAACACTTACGATATCGCCTAAATCGATATCGCTCTTCCAACTCTCTAGAACAGCTTCGCCAACTTTATCTAGCGAAAACATTGCTTGTAGCTCTGTGCCATCACCTTCGCGAAGGGTTGCAAAACATAACTTTCCGGTATCGCGCTTAAAAATTATTCGCCCAGCTACGCTCTCAATTACTCCAGATGGGCTATCTGTTGCTAGATCTTTAAATCTCTCGCGGATTTCTTTTAATGAGGCTGTTCTATTAACTGATACGGGATATGGGGCTATGCCACGGCCAAGCAGCGATTCGCGTTTTTCGCGTCTAATTCTTAACTGCTCAGGAAGGTCATTTTCGGACATAGTGCCGATAAGTCTAACCATTCCTCTCGTGCACAAGACGTAGGCCTATCAGGGTTAAATCGGGTTGGTGATAATCAATTGTCTCTGAAATTCCCAGCACCAATGGCGCTAAACCACCAGTTGCTATCACTGAGATCTTCTCGTTATCTGGATAGAGCGCATCTAGCTCATCACTAATGCGAGCAACAAGGCCATCTACTTGGCCTGCAAATCCATAGATGGTTCCGGATTGAAGCGCCTCTACAGTGTTTTTGCCGATAACTGACTTGGGTTTAACCAATTCAACTTTTCTTAACTGTGCAGCCCTTGATGCAAGAGCCTCAACAGAGATCTCAATTCCTGGAGCTAGCGCCCCACCTAAGAACTCACCCTTTGGTGAGACGACATCAAAGTTAGTAGAGGTTCCAAAATCAACGACGATACATGCGCCCTGGTTATAGAGCGTATGCGCAGCAAGAGTATTTACGATGCGATCAGCTCCAATTTCCTTTGGATTATCAACTAGAAGCGGGACTCCAGTCTTTACTCCTGGCTCAATAATGGTTGTTGGCAGATCCTGAAAGTGGCGATTAATCATCGCTCTTGCTTCCCTAAGCACTGAAGGAACTGTGGAACAGATTGAAAGGCCGCTTAACTCATAGCCAGTAATTAGAGAGCGATATTGCAACCATAATTCATCGGCAGTATCTCTAGCATCAGTCTTAACTCGCCAAGTATCAATCATCTTCTCCTTGGAAAAGATTCCAAGCACGGTATTGGTATTGCCGATATCAATTGTTAATAGCATTTAGAAATCCAATCCGATATCTAGTACTGGGGCTGAGTGGGTTATCGCACCGACTGCCAAGTAATCAACACCTGTTGCAGCATAGGCTGCAGCATTTTCAAGTTTTAGACCACCTGATGATTCAAGTTTGGTATTTGATCCTCTGGCAATTTCAACGGCTGCTTTGGTCTGCTCAATACTCATATTATCTAGCAGCACTATTTCAACGCTGCATTGCAGAGCCTCTTTTAACTGTTCTAAAGTATCAACTTCAACTTCAATAAGAGTACCTGGCGCAGCTTTCTTAACGCGATTAATCGCCTCACTAACCGAACCAGCTGCAGCAATATGGTTATCTTTGATTAAAGCTTGATCACTAAGGTTCATTCGATGATTTAAGCCGCCGCCCATACGAACTGCATATTTCTCAAGCTCCCTAAGTCCTGGAGTGGTTTTTCTAGTGTCGCGAATTGCAGTTTTACTAGATGAAACTTCTTTGACCCAGAGGCTAGTAAAAGTTGCAATGCCGGAGAGATGAGAGAGAAAGTTCAGGGCAGTCCGCTCTGCTTTAAGTATTGCTCTGGTTTCTGCCTTTAGGCGGATTAACTCAGTATTAGCGCTAACCTCCTGACCATCTTTAACTAATAACTCGTATTCTTTAATCCCGCATTGCTCAAGAACAGCTGCAGCAACAAGGCAACCAGCAATTACTCCACTCTTTCTTGTGACAAAGCGGGCATTACTTACTTGAGATTGGGTAATTGTTGCCTGGCTAGTTAAATCATCAGCAGTTGAATCCTCAGATAGCGCTTCACTTACCTTACTGTTGATTGCATCAGAGTTTAATCCTTGATCGGTTATCAACTTACTTAACGATTGTGAGATCACTATTAACCTCCGTAATCGTTGAGCTCCAAGAGCCATCACTTGCTAGCTTTTGAGTGATTCTCTTTAGCCAAGCATTTGAGCTCTCTGGATAATCCTGGCGGTAATGAGAGCCTCTAGATTCGCGCCTTTCAAGTGCCGAGCGCGCAATCGCAGTTGCAAGAAGATATAAATTGGTGGTCTCCCAAGCATCAACGCTGGCATAAATTGTCGCAGCGCCTTTTAGTCGCTCTAAAGTTTTTAGAGTTTCCTTAAGTGATGCCTCACTTCTTACTACTCCAGCCCCCTTTGACATAGCTCGCTGTAGCTCGCCGCGGATAGATGGTGAGAGCAGAAAATCATAAGAATCTTGCGCAACGGGCTGTTCTTGAGGTAGTTGGTTTGCTGCAATGTCTTCCGCAATTCGAGCGCCAAATACCAAGCCCTCCAATAAAGAGTTTGAAGCAAGGCGATTAGCCCCATGCGCCCCAGTGCAGGCAGTTTCACCAACTGCATAAAGGCCAGCAACTGAGCTATGGCCATTTAGATCTGTTCTAACCCCACCAGAGGCGTAGTGCGAAGCAGGGGATACTGGAATCAAATCATTTGCTGGATCAATTCCAATCTCTTTGCATGAGGCATAAATAGTTGGGAAGCGCTCTGAAAATTCTTTCATTCCTCTTGCATCAAGCCAAACATGTTGGCTTTGAGTAATCTCCATCTGGCGTGAAATTTCTTTAGCAACGATGTCACGAGGCGCAAGATCAGCTAGTTTGTGAACATCACGCATAAAGCGCTCGCCGCGATTATTAACTAGAAATGCTCCTTCGCCCCTAAGAGCTTCTGAGATTAAAGGCTGCTGACCTTTTGATCCTTCGCCGATATATAGAACGGTTGGATGAAACTGGATGAATTCCACATCAGAGACCTCTGCTCCTGCTCTCAAGGCAAGTGCAACGCCATCACCAGTTGATACTGATGGATTGGTAGTCTGAGAATAAACCTGACCTAGCCCGCCAGTTGCCAGAACTACAGCTTTTGCTAACACCTCACCCACGCCATCTCGACTACCTTCGCCAATGACATGCAAGGTAACGCCACAAACTCTTCCACTACTACTCTTTAGAACATCTAAGACCAGAGCATGTTCGATTACTTCGATCCCAAGATCATCAGAGACTGCAGCTAGGAGAGCTCTTGAAACCTCAGCCCCCGTTGCATCTCCTCCAGCATGAAGGATTCGATTTCTTAAGTGACCACCTTCTCTAGTCAGCGCAATCTCGCCAGTTTCTGACTTATCAAAGACAGCGCCTCTTGCAATTAATTTTCTTACCGCCTCTGGTCCTTCACTAACCAACACTTTTACTGCTGCTAGATCACATAGCCCTGCACCAGCAACGAGAGTGTCTTCTTCATGCTGGCTTGGTGAATCTCCAGGTCCTAGAGCTGCAGCGATTCCGCCTTGTGCCCATTTTGTTGAGCCAGCATCAATGGATGATTTAGTTACTAGTAATACTGAGAGATTATGTGCTCGAATCTGCAGCGCGGTAGTAAGACCTGCAACTCCAGAGCCAATAACTACAACATCGGCCTGGGCTCTCCAGCCAGGAAGTGGCGCTCTAAGTCTCATGCTCGCACCAGTGAGTTCTGCATCGCCATATTATCGATCAATCTAACGCCCTCGATCCACCCAGCAATAATCACTCGAGTCTTAAGACTTGATTCATCTGCCACTTGAAAGCTCTCTTCATCAATTATTTCAGCGTAATCCAAAGTAAATGAACCAGGCTTTTCAATCTGCTTCAAAGCT
>SXMA01000119.1 GCA_005777515.1 Actinomycetota bacterium
AGAGTCATCCCCTCATAAGTTCTCAAGGCTGTAGCTAGATGTGAGGCAAAGAACTTCATAGGGCTCATAATGGCAGTTTTTGGCCCTTTTTCACCAAAGTGTTATCAATCTGAGGCTGAAAACGCCTTCTCTCAAGCTATCAGGGCCGATACGGTAGGACTCTTCTCTCACCCTCGAGAGAAAAAAATAGGAGAAGAAATGTCATTAAAAAAAACACTTACTGCAGTTGCAGTAGCGCTTACCTCTTTTGCGCTGGTTTTCTCTGGAACAACTTCAGCTAGCGCTGCAAAAGTTCCTTCAGCAAAAGCAAAAGCTGGAGATGAGTGTGCGCGAGTCGGAATGGTTGCTAAGGCTCGTGGAGCAGAAGGAACTGATCTTCGTTGCTTGAATATGACCTACGGAACTGCTTCAGGACAACTTCGTTGGGGATACCCAGATCTCAAGCCACTTAAGAATCTCGATTGGGTAGTGCCTGCTAATCCAGGTGGATATTCACAAACATCCACAGCGATTAGTGAATCACTTAAAAAAGAAGGTCTTCTTTCAACTTACACCTCAACATTTAAGCCAGGTGCTGGTGGAACAACAGGATTGGCATTCTTTCAAGAAATCAAAGCTAAGCCTGAGTCAGTCCTGATAACTGGACTTGCAATGGCTGGAGGAATTCCTTCCAATAAGTCACCACTAAAATTAGAGGCATCAACACCAGTTGCTAAAGTGATGCGTGAGTATCAAGCTCTAGCAGTACCAGCAACATCTAAATACAAGACTCTTTCAGCGTTCCTCGCTGATTGGAAAGCTAATCCTAAACTTGCGATCTCTGGCGGATCTCTTGGTTCAACAGATCATCAATTTATTGGATTACTCGCAAAAGCTGCCGGTATTGATCCAAAGGCAATGAACTTTGTTGTTCACTCTGGAGGCCCTGAAGTTATAGTTTCAATTCTCTCTGGTGCAACAGTTGCGGGAACCTCAGGTTCAGCTGAATTCCAAGCACAACTTGCGGCTGGAAAGATCAGAGTTCTTGCTGTCTCATCAGCTAAGCGCCTACCTGGTTATGCGGCCAAGACTTTGACCGAGCAGGGAGTTAACCTGGTTTACGGTAACTGGCGCGGGGTCATGGCTACAGCTGATCTGTCAGAAGCCGACCGCCTTAACATGGTCAAGGTTTTTGACACTATGCGTGGAACTGATACCTGGAAGGGTTATTTGAAGCAATATAACTGGGATGATGAATGGGCAGCAGGAAAAGTTTTTGGTTCCTTCCTATCCATTCAACTTCCATTAGTTGCAGGAGTTATCAAGGACCTAGGCCTTGGTGGCTAGTTTAAGAAACTGCTGACTTGAATAAAGTCTCACAAGCAGGGAAGGGGGAGCTGGTATTCGCTGGCGCCCTCTTCCTTGTTTCATTAGTTGTCTACTGGGATACCCATGGGTTAGTTCTACCAACTAATAACACAGTAGTCAGTCCGCGCACTTTCCCCTATGCGGTCGCATCACTTCTGATGATTGCATCAATTGGAATAGCCATAGAAGTATTCCGCGGGCGGGCAGCGACTCCTGAAGGCACAAGTTCTGATAGCACTTTCCAAAGAGCCGATCTCAAAACCATGCTTATTATTGTTACTGCAATTGGGATACATACATTTCTATTGGAGAAGACCGGCTACATCATTGCAGCCACGATTTCTTTCTGGGGAGTGGCATACGCCTTTGGCGCCAAAAAAATAATAAAGATTGGCCTAATTGCTTTTCTCTTTTCAATCTTAGTTTTCTTTAGTTTCACAAATTTACTTGATATTCAATTACCTAAGTGGATTATCGAAGAACTCATCTCCAAGGTAGGCTCCTAATGTTTGATAACTTTGACTATCTACTAGATGGCTTTGCTGCCGCTTTTATTTTCAGTAATTTGATTTATGGCTTTATTGGGACTTTCCTAGGAACTCTTGTTGGAGTCTTGCCAGGAATTGGTCCGGCCTTAGCTATTGGTCTCTTGCTTCCAATTACTCTTACAGTTCAGCCAACTCAGGCCTTAATCATGTTCGCTGCTATCTACTACGGCGCAATGTATGGTGGATCAACAACTTCCATCTTGCTAAATACTCCAGGTGAGAGCGGTTCGGTCATTACCGCAGTCGAGGGAAATAAGATGGCCAGAGCGGGAAGAGCGGGAGCAGCTCTAGCAACGGCTGCTATTGGCTCCTTTGTTGCTGGAACTATTGCAACCTTGCTTTTGGCGATGGCAGCTCCAGAGCTTGCAGAAATTGCTCTGACAGTTCAACCGGCAGGTTTCTTAGCTTTAATAATCACAGCTTTTGCAACTGTTGGAACTTTACTGGGATCTTCAAGGATTCGCGGGATTCTCTCTCTGGCTGTGGGATTGACAGTTGGCCTGGTAGGAGCAGACCTACAATCAGGGTCTTTGAGATTAACTTTTGGTAACCGCGCAGCTATTGATGGCATCGAAACAGTCACTGTGATTGTTGCTCTATTTGCTTTAGGAGAAATTCTTTATTTAGCAAGTCGTTTTAAACATGAGAAATGGCAAGTGATCCCAGTCGGTGGTCGCGCGATGATGAACAAAAAGGACCTTAAGCGCTCCTGGAAGCCTTGGTTACGAGGAACTGCAATTGGATTTCCACTAGGAGTAATTCCTGCTGGCGGATCTGAAGTTCCAACATTTCTTTCTTATGCAGTCGAGAAGAAGTTAGCAAAAGGTGAAAATAAGAAAGAATTTGGTAACGGGGCAATCGAGGGAGTGGCGGGACCAGAGGCAGCAAATAATGCTAACGCTGCTGGAGCGCTAGTTCCTCTGTTGGCACTGGGGCTACCGACCTCTGCCACAGCTGCAGTTGTTCTTGTAGCTTTTCAGAGTTATTCCATACAGCCAGGACCACTTTTGTTTATGACTAATCCAGAGTTGGTTTGGGCTTTAATTGCTTCACTTTTTATAGGTAACACTCTGCTCTTGATATTGAATCTTCCCTTCATTCGATTCTGGGTTAAGTTGCTTTATATCCCGAGGCCATATTTATATGCAGGAATTGCGACCTTTGCTTTACTGGGAGCCTATGCGTTGAATAACTCAATTTTCGATCTACAGGTTGCCCTAGCAGTAGGCATAGTTGGCTACTTATTTAGAAGGTTTGCTGTTCCTATCACACCCATGGTTATTGGTGTGATTCTTGGACCTCTGGCTGAGCTCTACTACAAACGCGCCCTTCAGATTAGCCAAGGTGATCATGGGATATTGCTTGATGGTCCATTAACTAAATCTCTTTATATAATGTTAATTCTATTAATTTTTATCCCTCCTATTTATAGTCGCTTAGCAAGAAAAAGCAAAAGGAACTCTAAGGCTAGTATTTAATGGGAGATAGAACTCAGCGTTGGCTATGGCCCCTGCTTATAAATGTTTCTCTAGCGCAGGCCAGTATCTATGTCATGCGCCCAATGATTACTTATCGAGCATTAGAGAATGGCGCATCTGGTTATGAGATTGGTCTAATTGCAGCCGTATATGCCTTAGTTCCACTTCTTGTGGCGGTTCCTATGGGTAGGTGGGTAGGAAAGATAGGTGAGAGACCACTGCTCTTTGCTGGATGTTTATCATTTATTTTCTTAGGTATCGCTTTTGCTTTTCTTAATGACATCGTTGCTATTGCAGCAGCGACAGCTATTGCAGGAATTGCCCATCTTTCAAATGTAGCGGCAAGCCAGGCAATGGTGGCAAATAGAAGTCCCATGAACTTGCAAGATCAAAACTTTGGATACTTCTCTTTTTCAACATCTCTTGGGCATAGCGTTGGTCCAGCCCTAGGAGGAGTGATTGCTGGCTCTGCTGGAGTCCTGCCACGTTCTTCAACTTCTGCTTTTATCTTTGCCTCTATTTTAGCTCTCCTAGCTTTAGTGCCAATCTTTCTCTTTCGAGGAGTTAAGGAAGTTAGGACTCAACAGGAACGCGATGCTGCGGGATTAATAAGAGCTAGAGATGTTCTCTCTCGCCCCGGAATCAAACCTGCAATCTGGACTTCGCTATCGGTCGCTGCAGCTAATGATGTATTGGTAGTGATTTTGCCTCTTGTGGGTACAGAAAAGGGTATAAGCCCCGTTGTAATTGGGGCAATTCTCTCGATTCGCTCCGCTACCGCGATGATTTCGAGGTTCTTACTTGGTCGATTAACAAAGAGCTTTGGATCTGCAAGAACAATGAATTACAGTATTTTCTTCTCAGCTTTATTCTTATTAGTTTCAATCTATGCCAATAGTTCGATTGCCCTCGGGTTGTCTATGGCCATAGTTGGATTTTTACTAGGTATTGGCCAACCACTTACTATGTCGATAGTTTCAAGGAAAACTCCAGCTCAAGAGCGAGCTATGGCAATATCCATTAGATTATTTGGTAATCGCATGGGCCAATTCCTAGTTCCACTGGCAGCAGGAGCCCTTGCCTCCCCATTTGGAGCGAGCTCTGTATTTATCGGCCTAGGAGTGTTAGTAGCATCTGCTGGAGTTGTCTCTGCTGCAACTCTTGATGATAAAACTGCTTAATTGCGAGTAGAGTATCCCCAAGCAAGGCTTGCTGCAATTGCAACCCAGATTTGATAAGGAACAAGAAGTAGTCCCATAAGTAGCGTAGCTTTAAATGTTAGATAGAGAACTGGAAGAGTTAGAAGAGC
>SXMA01000120.1 GCA_005777515.1 Actinomycetota bacterium
GAAGAAGTTAATAAGGGCCGTCTTGATTATGACGCAGTTGTTTCAACCCCTGAGTTAATGGGCAAAGTCGGACGTCTTGGAAAGGTTCTAGGACCTCGCGGTCTTATGCCAAATCCAAAGACCGGAACTGTCACAACTGATGTGGCAAAGGCGGTCGGTGATATCAAGGGTGGAAAGATTGAATTCCGCGTTGATAAAGATTGCAACCTACATTTCATTATTGGTAAGTCCTCATTTAGCGCAGAGGCGCTAGCTGATAACTATGCAACTGCATTCGATGAGATCTTGCGAGCAAAGCCGGCATCATCCAAGGGTCGCTATATTAGAAAAGCAGTTGTCTCAACCACTATGGGACCTGGCGTAACTCTTGATCCAAGCTATGCCCGTGAAGGTGGACCAGCGATTGAGTAAGTAATAAGTCTTTAGAGAAACCCCATCACTTAACTGTGGTGGGGTTTTCATTTATCTCAACTTAAGGTAATTTCTCTGTTATGAGACGCATTCAAGTAATGCTCTTCGCACTCTTTATGGCAGTAGCAAGCTTGCCTACCTATCAAGCTCATGGCGCTGAGTGGAGCATGACTGAAGATATGGGTCTTCATCTAAAGATGAATATGAATGGCGTCTCCCCGCATGTGGAGAGAATTAATGGTCTAGATCGCATCTGGCGATCAGATGGACCCACTGGAACTGTGGTTAGTGATTGCAATGAAGAAGGCGTCTGCACCAACGTAACAGTGCCCGCTCGACTTGGAAATGATTTCACCGTTGTCACATTTGCTAACGGCACAAAGCGCGCTTACTTCAAGGAAATTGATGGTGCAAATCAACAGGTTTATTCAGCTCCATGTGTAGATGCAGGGTGCGTGAGCATTGGAACAAAAACTGCGACTACAACTGATATGAGAGTTCCATCAAGTACAAAGGCTTGGGGCGTGCCAGATGCAGTCTTGCTTCCTGATGGCCGGGTGAGAATCTATATTGTTGAAAGTCCAGTGGTGGGAAAGTGCACCGAAAAGATTGCTTCTTATATCTCTACTGATGGAATTTCATTTACCAAGGAACCAGGTTGGCGCTTTGAAAATGGTTATGTTGATACCGAGATCTTGCGCGCTAAACAAGGTGATTATGTAATGATCATGGCTGATATCGCCTGCACCAGCACCAATCGTCAGATGCTCTTTGTTAGTACCTCTAAAGATGGTTTGAGCTGGAGCACCCCGCAGATTCTTACCGGACCTGGAGTAGAAGGTTTAGATCCAACAGGATATGAAGTTTCACCGAATGTATTTCGGATTTATTATTCACAAGGTGGACCTTCGCAGACCTTTATCGTTAAGCGAGGTGTATTGAGATTTACCCCTGCTGTAGTGGTCACCCCAACACCTACACCTACTCCAACACCTACTCCGACACCTACTCCAACACCTACCCCAACCCCAAAGCCCACCGAATCAGCTGTTGCTTCTCCATCTCCAACTCCCACAATTGCGGCACCAACCCCAACTAAGGCAGCAGTGGCTAAGAAAACAACTATTACTTGTGTTAAAGGTAAGAGTGTTAAGAAAGTAACTGCAGTCAATCCAAAGTGTCCTGCGGGATATAAAAAGCGTTAATTCACGCGTAGTTTTGACGGGAACACCACCTTCAATCTAATATCTGCCCTCTCACCAGAGACTGCTGGTTTCAAATCGCAAGGTTTGAAGTAAATGTCGAAAGACAACCCGCATAGGTTCGAGCGGATACCCCGCGCGTTTCTATGCGACGGGGTTTTTTAATATTTATCACCCAATCAGTGGGTACTTCTTCTGGGGAATATAAGTAGAAAGGAAGCTAGATGGCACGCTCTGATAAGGCGGCATCAGTTGCTGAATTGGTTGAAGACTTTAAGTCTGCCGATGCAACTGTTGTTACCGAGTATCGCGGTCTAACCGTGACTGCAATTAAAGAGCTACGTCGCTCACTTGGTGTTGGCACTAAATATAAAGTTGCTAAGAACACCTTGGTAAAGATTGCTGCAAAGGAGGCTGGAGTAGAGGTCGCTGACGCACTTCTAACTGGCCCAACAGCCGTTGCCTTCGTTCAAGGCGATTCAGTTGCAGCTGCAAAGAGCTTAAAGAATTTCCAGAAGGAAAATCCATTCTTAATCATTAAGGGTGGAATCTTTGAAGGAAAAGCAGTAACAACAGCTGAAATCATGAAACTTGCCGATCTTGAATCGCGCGAAGTTCTCTTGGCCAAGCTTGCTGGCGCTATGAAGGCATCTATGGCAAAAGCCGCTAGAGCATTTGATGCGCTGCGTATTAAGAGAGAAGCTGAATCTGGAGCACCTGCTGCGCCAGAGCAGGCTGCCCCCGCTGCAGAAGCAGCACCAGTTGCAGAGGCAACAACTGAGGAAGTTGTAGCCCAAGCAGCACCAGTTGCCGAGACAACAAACGAGGAAGTTGTTGCCCAGGCAGCGCCAGAGACTTCTGCGCCAGTAGAACCAACAGAGAACGCTTAAAGAAAAGGAAATACGAAAATGGCAAAACTAAGTAGCACAGACCTATTAGCTCAATTCAAAGAGATGACTCTTGTCGAGCTCTCAGATTTCGTAAAGGCATTTGAGACTGAATTCGATGTTACTGCCGCAGCACCAGTTGCTGTTGCAGCAGCAGGTGGGGGCGCAGGCGGCGGAGAAGCTGCAGCAGCCCAAGATGAATTCACAGTAGTAATTGAAGAAGCCGGTTCACAGAAGATCGCGGTGATTAAGGAAGTTCGCGCCCTTAACTCAAGCCTCGGTCTAAAGGAAGCAAAGGATCTAGTCGATTCAGCTCCAGCAACCGTGCTTGAGAAGGCCGATAAGGCAACAGCTGATAAGGCAAAGGCCGCCCTTGAGGCAGCTGGCGCAAAGGTCAGCATCAAGTAAGTTCTTCGTTATATGCGAGCCCCCCTTATACAGGGGGGCTTTGCTATTTATTGAGCCTTACCTCTGATTAGACAGCGGCGTGTCGCAAGGGCTATCCTGCCCCCTCGCTCCAAAATTCAAAGGTCAAGCATATAGCGGCTGAGGCCTTGCGTTTGCTGTGCGAGCACGAAGAGATTTAAGAGTTACTAAAAACTTTAAGAAGTAGTGACTAACTTTGGAAGGAAAACTCTTGGCCGCGAAAACGAAATCATCAGCTCCTAACCGCATTTCTTTCGCCAAGATCCGCGAACCACAAGAAGTTCCAAATCTATTGGCTCTGCAAATCGAGAGCTTTGATTGGTTACTTGGCAATGATGCCTGGCGCGCAAGACTTGGTAAGAATGAAAGACCAGATCGAGGAGAAATTCCTAAGACCTCTGGACTTGAAGAAATATTTGAAGAGATTTCACCAATTGAAGATTTCCAAGGCTCGATGTCACTCTCCTTCCGTGACCATCGCTTTGAGCCTTCCAAATACACAATCGCAGAGTGCAAAGAGCGCGACATTACCTATGCCGCTCCACTATTTGTGACCGCAGAATTTACTAACAATGTAACTGGCGAAATTAAATCTCAGACCGTATTCATGGGCGATTTCCCGCTAATGACTCCGCGTGGAACATTTGTTATCAATGGAACTGAGCGCGTAGTTGTCTCACAGCTGGTTAGATCTCCTGGAGTTTATTTTGAAAGAACAGTCGAGAAGGCATCTGATAAAGATATCTTC
>SXMA01000121.1 GCA_005777515.1 Actinomycetota bacterium
ACATAATCTGCTAGAACTACATAGTGCGCATCAGGAATATCGACATAGTTAAAAGGAGGTTGATATTTGATCTTCTCAAGGTTACTTCCTTTTAATTCTCGAAGAATTTCATAGCTGCTACCTACAAGCTCAACTAGGTTCTTTGCAACGACCAATACTTCAGAGATAATTTCTTTCTCAGCATCGCCCTTAGTTCTAACTACTAAGTAATCAACATCTGGGTTCACTGCAATTGCAGTATTTGATACCAAGGTCCAAGGTGTCGTAGTCCAGACTAATAGCGATGCGCCGAGATCCTTTAATTCACCATCGATAATTGGAAAACGCAGATACACACTTGGATCAGTAACGCTCTCATAGCCTTGGGCTAACTCGTGATCGGATAGGCCAGTGCCACATCTAGGGCAATACGGTGCTACGCGATAGTCCTGAACCAGTAAGCCTTTGCTGTGAATCTGAGCAAGTGACCACCAGACGCTTTCAATATATTCATTGGACATAGTCCAATAGGCCTGATCAAAGTCAACCCAGAAACCCATTCGCTCAGTCATCTCAGTAAATGCGCCAACATGTCGCTGAACCGATTGACGACATTTTTCATTAAAAGCAGCTATTCCAAATTTTTCGATATCACCTTTTCCAGAAAATCCCAGCTCTTTCTCAACTGCAATCTCTACTGGAAGACCATGGCAATCCCAACCTGCTTTGCGGATTACATACTTGCCCTTCATGGTCTGAAAGCGAGGAAATACATCCTTGAAAACTCTTGCTTCAATATGGTGAGTACCTGGCAGTCCATTTGCAGTTGGTGGTCCTTCATAAAAAGTCCAACTTGGACCACCTTGACGCATTCTGACACTGCTATGGAAAATGTCTTGGGTTTGCCAGAAATCTAGAATTTCATGTTCGACTTTTGGAAGGTCAATCGAGGCAGATAGCGCTAGATAAGGCGAATGACTTGCCACTGAAAAACCCCCTCGAAATTCGAATAAAACGCTCTTCGATCTCTTGGAGGGGCGATCTTGCGACCGCGGTACCACCCGCCTTGCAGCTTTTTTGCTGCCGCTTTTAAAAAAACTTACTGCTGGTTCTAGATGAGCTCTTGACTCATTTCTTCCAACTCGCTCACAGGTGATTGCCTGGTCAACGCGATAACTGATGTAAGCGCGCTCATTCTAGCCTATAGCGGGGCGAGTGGCATTTAAATCAATAAACCTTTAGCCTTCGCCGTTGTGGCATTGAAAAAGAAAGTCCGCTCAGCGGTTGCAAAGTTTAAGAGGAAATCTAGCCCAGCAAAGGCAAAATCTAAGGCAAAGAGCGTTAAGCCAAAGACTAAGAAAGCTGCTGCAAAAAAAGTTACGCCTAAGAAAGCGCCAGCAAAGAAAGCTCCAGCAAAGAAAGCGCCAGTTCGCCCAACTCTTGCTAAAAAAGCTCCACTAAAGAAGGCCCCTGCTCAGATTATGAAGGGCGCTCATAAGACCGCGCTTACCAGTAGTACTGCAAAAGGTGGAGCGACAACTATTTCAGTTTATAAACCAGAGATTGAAGCAAGTGATCTTGTAGTTGTTCCAGAAAAACGCTTAGTAATGCCGCCGCCAATTAGAACTCCAAAGCCAGGCAAGAAAGCTCCAGCGCTAAAGCCAGTTAAAGCTGCGCCATCACCCTTTGTTCTAGATGGGGAAGAATCTTGGAGCGCAGCTGAGATGAAAGCAATCAAATCTGAACTTTCAAAAGATTTAATTAGATTAAAGAAAGAACTTGAAACCATCGAAAGTGAGATGGATGATCTGATTGAAGCCTCCGGTGTCGGAGCAGGCGATGATCAAGCTGATGCTGGTGCCAAAACATTTGAGCGAGAGCATGAGATCTCATTGGTCTATAACGCAAGGGATATGGTTTTACAGACCGAGAGAGCTTTAGAGCGAATTGAGACTAAAACTTATGGGCGCTGCGAGGATTGTGGAAGCGCGATTGGAAAAGCCCGTCTCCAAGTTTTCCCTCGTGCAACGCTTTGCATGTTATGCAAACAGAAGGAAGAGCGCCGATAAGGTCGTCGGGTGCTAATCGCGCGCGACGACTCTTTGTAGTATTTACCGTATCAATATTTGCTCTGGATTTAGTTACTAAAAACTGGGCCATTTCATACCTGCAATACCGCGAACCGGTTAAAGTCATAGGAGACTTTCTACAGTTAACTTTTGCTACAAACCCAGGCGCGGCCTTTAATTTAGTTGGAGATGCCACATTGATTCTGAGCTCTCTAAAACTTTGTGTCGCCGCCTTTATCCTCTATTTCATCAGAAAAGTAACGAGTGGATTGTGGGCGATTGCTCTAGGTTTATTACTTGGAGGAGTTCTTGGAAACTTAATGGATCGGGCATTTAGACCTCCTGGGCCATGGCGGGGTGAGGTTATTGACTGGATTGAGCTACCTAATTGGCCGGTATTTAACATAGCTGATTCAGCAATTGTTACCTCTGCACTGTTTATGAGCTTTTTAGCTATTAGAAATATTGAACCATATAAGAAGGTCATCTAATGGAGCGCGAGAAGAGAGCGATTCAGATTGATCAAGATCAAGATGGTCAGAGAGTTGATACAGCTTTAGCAAAAGTTCTAGAGCTATCAAGAAGTGTGGTGGCTGATCTACTTAATGCCGGTGATGTTTTGCAGGGAAAGAAACCGCTATCAAAGTCAGATCGGGTAAGCGCAGGAGATCGTTTAACGGTGTTAATGCCAATTATCTATGATCCACTGGAGTTGAAAGAGACGCCAATAGATACTCTTGAAATTATCTATGACGATGACGACGTAGTTGTCGTTAATAAACCAGTTGGTTGTGCGGCGCATGCAAGTCCAGGCTGGATGGGCCCAACTGTCGTTGGCGCACTTCTTGCAAGAGGGTATCGAATCTCAACAACTGGACCACAAGAGCGACAGGGAATTGTGCAGAGGCTAGATGCCGGAACTTCTGGACTAATGCTGTTAGCAAAGCATGAACGCTCTTACACTTCTATGAAGAATCAATTTAGAAATCGAAGTATCGAAAAGGTTTATCGCACACTCATTCAAGGACATATTGATCCTGCTGAGGGAAGTATTGATGCTCCTATCGGGCGTCATCCAAGAGAGGATTATCGTTTTGCTGTTGTTGCAGATGGCAAGGCCAGCATTACTCACTATGAATTAATTGAGTACTACCAAGGAGCATCTCTATTGAAGGTGGTTTTAGAAACGGGAAGAACGCACCAGATAAGAGTTCACTTCAACGCCCTGCGCCATCCGCTAGTCGGCGATCTGGCTTACGGCGGAGATCCAGTCCTTGCCTCACGCCTGGAGTTGAAGAGACCTTGGTTACATGCGCTGGAGCTATCTTTCAATCAACCATCGAGTGATAAACGAATCACCCTAAATGCCCCACTGCCTGAGGACCTAACGCGCGCCCTTGCGTTGCTTGCCGTCAAGTGAGTGCAAGAGAGTAATCTGCCCGACCGTGAGCCAAGGTTTTGTCCATCTACATGTCCATACTGAGTATTCAATGCTCGATGGAGCTGCTCGCATTGAAAAATTAGCTGAAGAAGTAGCCCGCTCTGGCGATGGTGCAATCGCTATGACCGATCATGGAAATGTTTTTGGTGCATTTGATTTTTATAAAACAATGAATAGCGCAGGGGTTAAACCCATCATTGGAATAGAGGCTTATGTAGCTCCGGAATCAAGGTTTGATAAGAAGCGAGTGAAATGGGCTGAGGGCGGGGAAGATGATGTCTCAGCAGGCGGGGCATATACCCATATGACGCTATGGGCTGAAAATAATGTCGGCCTTGCTAATTTATTTCGTCTTTCATCCCTTGCCTCTCTTGAAGGTTTTTACTACAAACCAAGAATGGATCGCGAGTTGCTCTCGCAATATAGCCAAGGAATTATTGCAACAACGGGATGTGCGGCAGGCGAGATTCAAACTCGCATCAGAATGGGGGCCTATAACGAAGCGAGGGCAGCAGCAGCAAATTACCGAGATATTTTCGGAGCAGATAATTACTTTGTTGAAATTATGGATCACGACATTGAAATTGAAAGAAGGGTTAAAGATGATTTGCTGAAGCTCTCAAAAGAGTTAGGGCTTCCACTTGTTGCAACAAACGATCTTCACTACACATATGCAGATGATGCAAAACATCATGAAGCACTTCTCTGTATCCAATCCGGTACGACTCTGGCAGATCCGAAGAGATTCAGGTTTGAAGGTAAAGAGTATTACCTAAAAGATGCAGCAACGATGCGTCGTATCTTTAAAGATCTTGAAATTGCTTGTGATAACACTCTTGCAATTGCTGAGAGATGCAATATAAAGATGCGTGAAAATGAGAATTTGCTCCCACAATTTGCGGTACCAAAAGGTGAGAGTGAGAACTCTTGGTTAGTCAAAGAAGCTGAAACAGGACTATTGGAAAAATTTAGAGCAAAGAGCATGGATGAGATTGCTCCGCAATACCAAGCGAGACTTCACTTTGAGTTAGATGTGATGACCAAAATGGGATTTGCAGGTTACTTCTTAGTTGTTGCAGACCTTGTAGCTCACGCAAAGAGAGAGGGTATTCGTGTTGGGCCGGGAAGAGGATCGGCTGCAGGGTCTTTAGTTTCATATGCTTTAGGGATTACAGGCCTTGATCCAATTAAGCATGGATTGCTCTTTGAGCGCTTTCTTAATCCAGACCGTATCTCCATGCCTGATATTGATTTGGACTTTGATGAGCGTAGGCGCTCCGAGATGATCAGGTATGCCACCAATAAATATGGTGATGATCGGGTGGCCCAAATCATCACTTATTCAACTATTAAATCTAAAGCTGCGATAAAAGATGCTGCTCGAGTTTTAGGTTTTCCCTACGCTCTAGGTGAGCGCTTGACTAAGGCCCTACCACCGCCAATTATGGGAAAAGATGTTTCATTTCATGGCGTTTTTGATAAGGACGATGATCGATACGGCGAAGCGCAAGAATTTAGAAATATATATGAGAGTGATCCTGACTCCAAAACTATTGTAGATATGGCAAGAGGGCTTGAAGGCCTGAAGCGACAGTGGTCAGTTCATGCTGCAGGAGTAATTCTTAGTAGAGAGCCTTTGATTGATGTGATTCCAATTCACAAAAGAGATGTGGATGGCTCGATAATTACTCAGTTTGATATGGGCGCCTGCGAAGCAACAGGGCTATTGAAAATGGACTTTCTCGGACTTCGAAATCTCTCAGTTCTTGATGACTGTCTAGAAAATATTAAGAGCAACCAGGCAAAGACAATTGTTCTAGAATCCTTAGAGTTGTCAGATAAAAAAACCTTTGAATTACTCTCAAAAGGTGAGACTCTAGGGGTGTTTCAATTAGATAGCGCTCCGATTCGAGCCCTGCTTAGATCAATGGCGCCAGACTCATTTGAAGACATTTCAGCTGTAATTGCGTTATATCGCCCCGGACCCATGGGAGTTAATGCCCATAATGATTACGCAGATCGCAAGAATAAACGCAAGAGAATCGAGCCGATTCACCCTGAGTTGAACGCAGCACTTGATGAGATTCTGTCAGATACCTATGGATTAATTGTTTATCAAGAACAAGTTATGGCAATTGCACAAAAGCTTGCCGGTTTTTCTCTAGGACGAGCAGATCTACTTCGTAAAGCTATGGGCAAGAAGAATAAAGAGATTCTGGATAAAGAGTATGTTCACTTTGAAGAGGGCATGCGTAACAATGGATTCTCAAGTATTTCGATCGAAGAGCTTTGGAAGACACTGATTCCATTCTCAGATTACGCCTTTAACCGAGCACATAGCGCAGGATATGGCGTCCTATCTTTTTGGACTGCCTATCTAAAAGCGAATTATCCAACTGAATATATGGCAGCTTTGCTTACCAGTGTTAGGGATGATAAAGATAAGTCAGCACTTTACCTGAATGAATCTCGCCGAATGGGAATCAAAGTTTTGCCTCCTGATGTTAACTTCTCAAATGCTGAGTACACCCCAGGTGGTAGTGATATTAGATTTGGCCTCACTGCCATTAGAAATATTGGAGAAAATGTTGTGGCATCGATAGTAAAGAATCGCAGCGAGAAAGGTAAGTACACCTCCTTTAGCGATTTTCTAGCCAAAGTCGATGGAACGGTCTGTAATAAAAAAACGATAGAGTCTTTAGTTAAAGCTGGGGCTTTCGATTCACTTGGCCATTCGCGCAAGGGGCTAATGAGTATTTATCTAGAAGCTATTGATTCCGTGATGGAAGAAAAGCGTGCCCAGGCTATTGGTCAATTTGATTTGTTCGGCGGGGCAAATGAAGTCAGCGCAAATGGTATTTCAACTCTGGCGCTAGAGTTTAGTGATCAGGAGTGGGAGAAGGCGCTGCTACTTTCCTATGAGCGAGAAATGCTGGGTCTATATGTTTCAGATCATCCACTTCTTGGAGTGGAGCATGTTCTAAGAAGCGCAACGGATACATCAATTAGCCAGATTTTAGATGAAGGGGTAGTTCACGATCAGATAATCACTATCGCAGGCCTAATCACAGGGGTTCAACGAAAAGTTAGTCGGCAAGGACAATCTTGGGCAATTGTCACGGTCGAAGATCTTGAAGGCGCTATCGATGTGCGCTTCTTCTCATCTACCTATCAAACCCATGCTCTAAATTTGATTGAAGATCGGATCGTAATTATTCGTGGAAGAATTGATAAGCGTGAAGAGACGCCGCAGATTACGGCTCTTGAGTTAAATCTTGCCGATATAAATCAAGCACCAATTGGTCCCTTTGTAATCAAACTTGAAGCCGAGCGCTGCACGCCTCCTGTTGTAGATCGAATGAAGGAAATATTGCGCTCACATCCTGGAACTAGAGAAGTTCATCTAAAAATTGAGGGTGGCGCAAAGAACACAATTCT
>SXMA01000122.1 GCA_005777515.1 Actinomycetota bacterium
CATACGAGACCGTGCAGGATCTACTCGATAGAAACGTTCAAATACTCTTGCCAGCTCACCTTCTGCAATCCCAATTCCCTGATCTGTAATAGATATTTCTAACAACTCTTCCTTAACCTTAACTACCACCGAGACCTTGGTATTTTCAGGTGAGTAATTAATAGCATTTTCTACCAAGTTTAAAATGGCCATAATCAATTGATCGCGATCACCAATTACCGTTGCATCCTCTATCTCGCCAATTTCAACCGTTATTCTCCTTGACTCAGCTGATAGCGCAGCTTGCACCACAGCTTCCCTTACGACATCACTAGCTTCGACATCAAAGGCCTTCTGCAGCGGATCACTACTTTGCAATCGAGAGAGATCAATAATTTCTTGAACTAGATCGGTCAGGCGCTTGGCTTCAATCTGCATTCTGCTAGCAAACCTAACTACTGCATCTGGTTGGTCTTTAGCCCCAAGGATTGCCTCGCTCAGTAATCCCAGCGCCCCTATTGGCGTCTTTAGCTCATGAGAGACATTTGCAACAAAGTCACGTCGGACTGCATCTATTCGCCTTGCCTCACTCTGATCTGAGATGAGCACTAAAACCATTCCCTCATCATTTAGTGGCGATACTGATACTTCAAATTCACGTTTGCCAGCACCGATTGGACCTCTAGCAATCTCGATACGACTGCGATGCGTTTCATTTGTTCTTCGCGCAACTCTAATTAGCGCCATTAAGTCTTCACTTGTTATTCGCTCTTCCTTCACTATTGCAAAATTAGTAATTCCTGGTGACTGAAAGAGAATCTCTTCACCTGGAATAATAATTAAAGATTCACTCTCTAGTGATTGCAGGGTTTTAAGTAAGACTTGGGGAAGGACTTCTGGCGCTTCTAAGTTCTCGCCCTCTTGCCTGCGAAACTTCATGTAGCAATACTACGAAAAGGGGGGAGAGCCCGTCACCTCTATCGACTTCACCTGTCGTTCACCGCTTCTTTGACTTTTATTCACCTCCCTTCCGCACTTTTAGCCTTAAATCCGTTAGGTTTAGCAGATGAGTTGGTTACGGTCTGCCTTTCAAGATGAGTTAGATGGCGTCACAAAGTCCTTATTGGATCTCTCCAGCCTAGTTTCTAGCGCAATTACCCAAGCAACTCATGCGCTATTGACTGCAGACTTAAGTGAAGCTGAAGCTGTTATTGCAGCAGATGATCGCGTTGATGAAATTCAACATGAGCTTGATGCCAGAATCATTGACATTATTGCTCGCCAACAACCTGTGGCATCGGATCTAAGAGCGCTGGTAACGGCCTTGAGAATGAGCGCGGATCTAGAGCGAATGGGAGATATGGCCCATCACATCGCAAAAATCACCAGACTTCGCCACCCAGGAGCCGCCGTTCCATCAGAGCTATTACTAACTATTGAGGAGATGGGCAAAGTTGCGCGCTTGATCTCGGACAAAGTTGGCGGAGTCATTGACTCAAAAGATATTGATAAAGCTCTAGAAGTTGAAAAAGATGATGATGAGATGGATCTTCTTCATCGAAGGTTATTTACCGCGCTACTTGAACCATCCTGGCCACATGGAATTGAAACAGCAATCGATATGACTCTAATTGGTCGCTACTACGAGCGCTATGCCGATCACGCAGTTTCAGTTTCCAGAAGAATTCACTTCCAAGTTACTGGAAAATATAACAACGAATCTTAATTACTTACCTTGATTAGCAACTGCTGCTATCGATTCTCTAGCAGCCTCTGGATCCAAGTACTCGCCCTCTTTAACAATTGGCTCAAAGTCATCATCAAATCGGTAGAGCAGAGGAATGCCAGTTGGAATGTTTACCTCAGCAATATCGTTATCTGAAATACAGGCAAGGTGTTTCACAATTGCTCTAATCGAGTTTCCATGAGCTACCACCAATACTGTCTTTCCTTGCCTTAAATCTTTTGCAATCTCATTATCTAGATAAGGCATTAGGCGCTTAACAACATCCTTTAAGCATTCAGTTTTAGGTAGCTCTGGACCTAGATCTTTATAGCGAATATCGCCTGCCTGTGAGTATTGATCGCTATCGGCTATCGCAGGAGGCGGGGTATCAAAAGATCTTCTCCAGAGCTTAAATTGCTCCTGCCCATACTCTTTTAAAGTTGCTGCTTTATCTTTTCCTTGTAGCGCTCCATAGTGGCGCTCATTTAAACGCCAGGATCTACTAACCGGGATCCACTTTCTCTCACATGCCCCAAGTGCTATCTCTGCAGTGTGAATCGCTCTAGTTAGAAGTGAGGTATGAAGAACATCTGGAAGTAAGTTCTTTTCCTTTAATAGCTCTCCAGCGCGTTTTGCCTCTGACTCACCCTGGCTACTAAGGGCCACATCAACCCAGCCGGTAAAGAGATTCTTAGCATTCCACTGGCTCTGGCCGTGGCGTAGCAGGATTAATTTACCGATACTCATGGTCTTATCTTATCTTGAGAATCAAATCAGGTGTTCAAATGCTTTTAGATTCGAAAGAGATTCACCGCGTGATAAGCGCCAAGCCCACTCACGTCTTATTGCGCTACTAAATCCCAACTCCAGTAATGGATTAAAAGCTGAATCACTATATTGCAGCACCGCTCCGATGATTCGATCAAGCTCATTTTCACTAACAGCGCTAAGAGCAAGTCTGCCAACAAGGAAAATATCTCCTAGCTCATTGATAGCAAATGCTAGGCAATACATATTGGCATTTTTAGTCAGGAGATAGTTATGAACTGCAGCAATATTCTCATCAGGCTTTCTAATCACAAATGCATTGATACTAAGTGAGTGATCACCAACTACCAGAGCGCAATGAGTCTCAAGCTTTGATTGCCCTGGAAGGGTTAGAAGATAAGTATTTGCCCCGCTTTTCTCAAAATCAATCTCATGAGAATCAAGAAACTCTTCAACTGTGGCGCTCGCCATCGCTCTAGTTGCCATATCAAGCAAGAGCGCGTGATTTTTTAATGCCCCGTGAGAGGACTTGATCATAGACATCAAGAATTCCTCTAGCGGTGCTATCCCAACCAAAATGTGAGGCATGCTCAACTGCGCCCATTGAGAGCAGGAGCCTTTTCTCTGGTTCAAGAAGTAAGCGCGAGATCGTGGCAGACCAGGCTCTTGGATCATGGCCATCTACCAATAGACCTGAAATTCCATCAGCTACCGCTGTTCTCAAACCGCCAACAGCAGTTGCAACAACTGGTGTTCCACATGCTTGCGCCTCAAGTGCGACAAGACCAAAGGATTCTGAATATGAAGGAACACAGACCAGATCACTTGCGCGATACCAATCAGAGAGATCCTCGTGGGCAACAGGTGGAAGAAATTCAAAGACTTCAGATACTCCTAAGAATCTTGCAAGGCCCACTAGCTTTTCAATCTCACTCTGACCACTTCCAGAGGCTCCGCCAATAATTACCGCCTTTAGACGAGACTTAAGCGATGGGGTGTGCTTTAACATCTCAGCCGCTGCGCGGATTAATACATCAGGACCTTTATGTGGCTGAATTCTTCCCACAAATGCCAGAAGGAGAGTCTCTGGCTTAATTAACAACTTAGCCCGTGCTGCGCTCTTTCCCGCACCAACCTTGTAGGTCTTTAAATCAACTCCTGGCGGAACAACAAATACTCGATCAGGACAGGCGTCATAGAGTGAAACCAAGCTAGCAGCCTCTGATGCGGTATTAGCAATAAGTGCGCTCGATGCCTTTACTACCTGTTCTTCTCCAATAGCTCTAATCTCTGGCTCTGCTTTCTCGCCCTCTGCAAGAGCAAGATTTTTAACCTTCGCCATCGTATGCATGTTGTTTACAAGCGGGATTGATAGGCGCTCACTAATTAGCCAACCAAGTTGCCCTGAGATCCAGTAGTGAGAGTGAACTAGCTCGTAATAATTAGAAGAAAGGCGCGCTTCCTGATGCATAAAAGAAGACATCAGCGCACATACCTGTGATGGCAGCTCATTTTTAGTAATGCCGCCATAAGGCCCAGCCTCAAGGTGTCGAACGCTTACGCCATCAGCAATCTCAACTACCTCAGGTAGGCCTGAGCGATTAGCTCTGGTGTAGATATCAACGCCAATTCCTGATTCTGCAATTCTCTTTGCGCTCTCAACTACATAGACATTCATTCCGCCGGCATCACCCATTCCCGCTTGTTCAAGCGGTGAGGTGTGGAGCATCAAAGATGCAATCCGTAATTGCTTAGCCATTAGATGAGAAGTTTACTCGCTCTAATCTCACCGACAACCTGGCCTCCACCCAGCACATATTCAGGCTCAATATCAAGGTTAATACCAAGATGGGAAAGGCTTGCTCTTGCTAATTCACCTGCTCCCCGTTGCGATCCATCGCTAATTTTCCAGACAATTACTTCCCCTTTACTGGTTGCCATAACCATCACAGATTCAGCTCCATCTTTAACAAATAGACCATCAACTTTTTGCATAAGCAGAGTTGGTAGGCGATTTATTCCAGAGACTAAAACAGGATTATTAATACAACTTCTGATTACAGATTTGTGGATTGGATCTGAAGAGAGTGCAAGGCTTCTCATCGCCCTTGCTAGCCCTCTAAGCGTTAGGGCAAATAAAGGCGCTCCGCAGCCATCAACTGCAACATGTGAATTCTGCTCTCCACTTAATATTTCAAATTCATTAGCGATAGCAAGCTGCAGTGGGTGATTTGGATCTTTATAACTTGCTAGATCCCAATTATTTGTCTTACATGTTGCCACCATCGCTGCATGTTTCCCGCTGCAATTAGCG
>SXMA01000123.1 GCA_005777515.1 Actinomycetota bacterium
ATAGCACTGAAGCGCTTCTTATCGCTCCAATTATCTCTCTCACCTGCGGCCTATTAAAGAAGCGCTCTGAATTTCTTATTTGATTCTCAATACCTGCAGCATCAAGAGCGTTCTCTAGAACCTCTAATTGACTATTGGTTCTAGTAAGAATTGCTATCTCATTTGTTGCAAGGCCGACTGCGATATCTTCTTTGATTAGTGAAACTAGCGCTTCTGCTTCTTGGCTCTGTGACTTATAGCCCTTGGCCATTGGCTTTTGACCATGGCTATTAATGGCATCTAGCTCATGGCCAAGATTGGCGCTTCGCAAAATAATATTTGCAGTGTTAATAATTTCAGGAGTTGAGCGGTATCCAGCGCTCAGCCTGATCACCTCAGCGTTTGGATATTTCGCAGTGAAGTTAAGTAGAAAGGCTGGGCTTGCTCCAGCAAAAGAGTAAATCGTCTGAGCTGGATCTCCCACAACACAAATATCCTCTCTCTTTCCAAGCCAAAGATCCAATAGCCTTTGCTGCAGAGGTGATACATCTTGGTACTCATCAACTGTGAAGTATCTATATTGATCCCTCACCCTCTCCCTAACTTCCCGCTCTTCCTCAAGCATTCCAACAGTTAGTAGTAATACATCTTCAAAATCAATGGCTCGCTCTTGCTTCTTTAATGATTCATATGCTTCATAGACTTTTGCCACCTGCTCAGCACTTATCTTGCTGCTGGGGCTAAAAACTCTGGAGTAATCGTTAAGTCCTTGCAGGTATTGATCTGGGGCCAGGGTTAAAACTTTTGCCCATTCAATCTCTCCTGCTAAATCTCGAAGCAGCGTACTCTTCTTGCTACTTGAGATATTTGCTCGCTTCATTGCCTCGCTTAAAAAACCAGTTTTACTAGTTAACAACGAGGGAAAACGCCCCCCGAGCGTCTCAGGCCAGAAGTAAATTAACTGCTTTAAGGCCGCGGCATGAAAGGTTCTTGCAGCAATACTTGCAACGCCAAGTGATCTAAGTCTGGTTCGCATCTCACCTGCTGCCCTTGCAGTGAAGGTAAGGGCCAGTACTCGCTTTGGGTCAATAACTCCAATATCAACGCCATAGGCCAGGCGATGAGTTATCGCTCTAGTTTTTCCAGTTCCTGCTCCAGCAATTACACATACTGGCCCCTTTAGGGCAGTTGCAACACTTCGCTGCTGGGGATCAAGTGATGAGAGAATCTCATCAGCTAATTGCGCCACGACTGACCTGACAATTCACTCTCTGCAGCTGGGCCATACCAAGCATTAATCATCGCTCGAGCAACTGAAATAATTGGTGGCAGCAGTAGCTCGCCACTTTCACACTTTGACTTCAAATCTTCTCGAGTTAGCCAGACAATCTCTTCAATCTCTTGCCCATCTGCCACAACTGAATCAGGATTTGAAATCACTGCTTCATAGGCAATCATTACGGATGCTGGAAATGGCCAAGGCTGTGAGCCAAGATATTTCATCTCAGTAACTATCCCGCCGCACTCCTCGGCAACTTCTCTGATAACACAACTTTCAAATGATTCACCTGGTTCAACAAAGCCTGCAAAAGTTGAGAAGCGCTTCTCTGGCCAGACCTTCTGTCTACCAAGCAAGATTCGATCATTACTATCTTTAACCAAAACAATAATTGCCGGGTCCGTTCTTGGATGATGCTCAGCGCTACAGACCAAACACTTTCTTACAGAGCCACCAAGAATTGATTTTGTCTCCTCGCCGCATTTAGAGCATCTCATATGGCTCTGATGCCACTGCGATAAGGCAAGGCTATGAACTGCTGCTCCAATTTCGAGATCATTTAGGCGAGCACCTAGCGTTCTTAAGGATTGAAAGTTCTCGGCAAACTCTCTTTGATCACTCACCTGATGAACTACAAAATATGGCTCGCCGCTGCTTGAAAGCCCCAGAAAATACCGCTCACCCTTGGCAAGCTCGGGCGGGATGAAAGTCAGCCCATTCTGGCTACATTCAAAGCGATCAGCGACCATAGAAATTATCTTTGCCCGAGAGAAGAGCTCATCAAGAGCTACAGAATCGCTGCGCAAGTGAGCCGCTCGATCTAGCTTTGAGCGCGAGAGTGGAAGGTTTAGCAGCACGGGGCGACCCTACTAGCCTGCCTTCATGGCATCTACCCAGGGCTTTAGCCTGACCTGCTGGAACACCCTTCATGGCATGGCAATTCCGCCAAATTCTGGGGCAACGCTTCAAAGCGCGGTAAGTCAGATGCTCCAAGAAGTTAGCAGTGATGTAATCACGCTTCAAGAAGTTGATCTCAATCAAGATCGATCAGCTGGAGTCAATCAGGTAAGCCATATCGCCAAACTAATCGGCGCAAAGTATTGGGCCTTTGCTCCATCGCTGATTGGAACTCCAGGTGAGAAATGGAGCGCAGTAGATAGTGATCTGATCTACACCCAAGACTGCGTGATTCCAAATCAGGCGATGTATGGCATTGGAATTGTTTCAAAAGTAAAAGTTAAATCCTGGCATCGCCTAAATCTTGGAAGATCAGCTATCGGTATGCCGCTTTTGGTTCCCGGTGAGAAGAGAGCGCAGTTTATCTATGTATCAGATGAACCAAGGAGCGCTCTACTTGCCGAGCTTGAAAATGGTCTATCAATTAGTACCACTCACCTTTCATTTGTTCCAGGCAAGAATGTCACTCAGCTTAGAAAGATAATTAAATGGCTTCCAAGTATTTCTGGTAAACATATCCTCACCGGAGACTTCAACCTTCCTTGGGGAGTTGCAGCAAAGACCTCTGGATGGCGGGATCTTGCACCAGGTGCTACATATCCATCATGGAAGCCAAATATCGAATTTGATTACATCTTGAGTAAAGATATTGGAGTAGATCAGGTTAAGCCTTTGATTCATAAGCACAATGGCTTAAGTGATCACCGAGCTCTTAGCATTACTATTTCTTAAGCAACTTCAGATTTTTTACTTAAGCTCTCTCGATGACTCTTATAGATTGAAAGTAGTTCATTTCGCTTAACTTCTGGCATATTAAAGCTTGCAGCATAGGCAGACCAGGCTTTTAACTGACTTAACTCAGTGCAACCGTGGAGCTCTCTGATGAGCCGCTCCCAATCACTCTTGTTTAAGACCTTTCCAGAGCTACCTCTGGCAGCCTTTGCCATCTCCTCCCTACTTGGGCGCTTTCCTTTGGCGGCAAAGCCTAAATTAGCAAGGCAGCGACCAATACTTGAAGTCTCGCAATTCTCGCTGGCATTAGCGCGATTAACTGGAGAGGTGCCTTCAATCTCGGTAGCAAAGCCAGTTGACTGCGGGCGAATATCTTCAGAGTTGGTATATGCCTCACTACGACAGATCCATTCAATCCTGCCATCGCTGCGCTCAGTTCTCTGCAGATCAGTCAAGATTCTCCCATTTGGATATTTGAGCCAGAATGCTCTAATACGATTTTCAACTGGTTCGTAATCACTTAAGTTGAAATAGCTCATTACTGCCCCACCGCCATCTCTAGCTCTTCAGCCATTACAGAACTTGGCGTTAGTGAGCCACTTCTAAAAGCTTGGCTCAACACCTCACGACCGCCAGTTAAAAATCTTGTTGAGATATAAGAATCACGGCTATTGAAGGTGATGAAATCCAAGATCTCACCGCTTCGCTTATAGATCGCTTTGCCATCAACATTTTCTACCGAGTCCATTACATGCTTTCTGAATGACTCTCTAATTGATTCGATGATTTCATATTCATAATTGGATTTAACCCAATCAACAAAGGCTTTCTCATTTAGAACCTGCGGCGTATTTTTAGGTCTAATCAGTGAGACTTTCGCAATCTCCTCGCCCTCAAGTGCGGCTTTGGCTGAATCTGCGCCAACTTCCTCAAGAGCTTGCGCAAACTGCCTTCTAAGCCTGTCCTTGGCTTCTTTAGCAGCATCAGCAATAAGTGTTATTGCTGAGAGTTGAAAGGCTAGCTCTCGTAGATTCATCTGTAATACCTCCGGCTTATTTGCTTATGGAGGTGATTAAAGAGGCAGCCACTGACAATGAGGCAAAAGAGCCTAAAAATCAGCGTGTTTAGCCCCTATTGGTTAGCTTTTTTAGCCTTTGAGGTTAAGCGGGAGCGCTCGTTTTGATCAAAGATAACTTTTCGGATGCGCACCGTATTTGGGGTGACCTCAACGCATTCATCTTCGCGGCAATACTCAAGTGCCTGCTCTAGATTTAATAGCTTTGGTGGAATTAACTTCTCTGTCTCATCGCTACCTGAGGCGCGCATATTGGTTAGCTTCTTCTCTCGCACCACATTGACATCCATATCTTCAGGTCTTGAGTTCTCACCAATGACCATTCCTTCATAGACATCAGCAGTTACTTCCACAAATATTGTCCCGCGCTCCTGCAGACCAAAGATGGCATATGAGGTGGCAGTTCCGGACCTGTCAGCAACAAGTGATCCAGTATTTCTAGTTCTTAGCTCGCCATGCCATGCTTCATAGCCATCAAAGACATGGTGAAGAAGTCCGGTGCCACGAGTCTCAGTCAAGAACTCAGTTCTAAAACCAATCAAGCCGCGAGATGGAACTTTGAAATCCATTCGGATCCATCCAGTTCCATGATTGACCATCTGCTCCATACGACCTTTGCGAAGGGCCATTAGCTGAGTGATAACACCTAGGTAATCCTCTGGCGCATCAATTGTTAGCTGCTCCATCGGTTCATGAAGTTTGCCATCAACCATCTTGGTAACAACTTGTGGCTTTCCAACGGTTAGCTCAAAGCTCTCTCGTCGCATCATTTCAACTAGCACTGCGAGTTGGAGCTCTCCTCTTCCCTGCACCTCCCAAGTATCAGGACGCTCGGTTGGAAGAATTCGGAGTGAAACATTTCCAACCAGCTCTTGATCAAGACGGTTTTTCACCAAGCGAGCTGTTAATTTCTTGCCAACTCTTCCTGCAAGTGGGGAGGTATTGATACCAATAGTCATAGAAATACTTGGTTCATCAACGGTAATTAACGGCAGTGGATATGGATTTTCAGGATCAGCTAGCGTTTCACCTAAGGTAATAGTCTCAATTCCAGCAACGGCGATAATGTCTCCAGGGCCGGCTTTTGTCGCTGGAACTCGCTCAAGTCCTTCAGTAATCATAAGTTCTGAGATCTTTACCTTGCTCTCGGTCCCATCAGTTTTAATCCAGGTCACCATCTGGCCCTTATTGATCTCACCTTCATGGACCCGGCAGAGCGCAAGACGTCCTAGATAAGGAGATGAGTCAAGGTTAGTTACGTGGGCTTGTAACGGCGCTCCAACATGATACTTAGGAGCAGGGATAGTTTTAAAGATAACATCAAAGAGCACATCAAGATTTTCTTCATCTGGCATGCCGCCATCACTTGGCCTTGTTAGCGAGGCCCTTCCAGCTTTAGCTGAGGTGTAAACAATTGGGAAATCAATCTGTGATTCATCAGCATCAAGATCTAGAAAGAGGGCATAGGCCTCATCCACAACTGCTGCAATTCTTGCATCAGGGCGATCTACTTTATTGATAATCAAAATAACTGGAAGGTTCTTCTCTAAAGCTTTTCTCAAAACAAATCTAGTCTGCGGAAGTGGTCCCTCTGAGGCATCAACTAGGAGCGCAACGCCATCGACCATCTCAAGTCCGCGCTCAACTTCACCGCCAAAGTCTGCGTGTCCTGGCGTATCGATGATATTAACAATGCTATCCCCGCGCTTTACTGCAGTATTTTTAGCAAGAATGGTAATTCCCTTTTCCCGCTCTAAATCCATCGAGTCCATCAATCGATCTTGGGAATCTGCTTGCGCTTTATGGGCAGCAAAAGCGCCAGATTGCCATAACATCGCATCAACAAGTGTTGTCTTGCCATGGTCTACGTGAGCAATAATGGCTAGATTTCTTAGCTCTTCACGGCTCTTTACCTCAAGGCCATTTAAATGGGCAGATTTAATTGCTCTAGACATTGAACCTAAATTCCACGACATCTCCATCAGCCATTACGTAATCCTTGCCTTCCATGCGAACTTTGCCCCGCGCCTTGGCCTCATTAAATGATCCAGCGCCAACTAGATCGGTAAATGAAACGACTTCGGCCTTGATAAAGCCTTTCTGAAAATCACTGTGAATCACACCGGCTGCCATAGGAGCGGTGTCGCCCTTATGAATGGTCCAGGCCCGAGCCTCTTTAGGACCTGCAGTTAGATAGGTCTGCAACCCAAGAGTTGCAAAACCAACACGAGCAAGGCTACTTAACCCAGGCTCTGATAGTCCAATTGAGTTTAATAGCTCCAAAGCCTCGGCCTCATCTAATTCAATTAACTCAGATTCAGTCTTTGCATCAAGAAAAATTGCCTCAGCTGGCGCAACTAGCGCAGATAACCGAGCTTTTAACTCGCTATCTTGCAGCTCGCTGGCATCAAGATTAAAGAGATAGAGAAAAGGCTTTGCAGTTAATAGCTGTAGCTCCCTGATAAGCGTTAAATCAATCTTTGATTGCGAAATCAAGCCGCCTGATGAGATTACCTGCTCTGCCTCCTTTACTGCTTCCAGAACTACTGCCCTCTCTTTTGCCTGCCTTGCCTCTTTTTCAATTCTTGGTATTGCTTTTTGAATGGTCTGCAGATCTGCTAATTGCAGCTCGGTATTGATAGTTACAATATCGC
>SXMA01000004.1 GCA_005777515.1 Actinomycetota bacterium
ATGTCCATTCCGCACTTGAGCGAGGACTTATAGAAAAACTTGGCGCAGAAGGTGGCGCAATCAGAGCTGGACGATCAAGAAATGATCAGGTGGCTACTGATTTTCGTCTTTACTTAATTGATCACTTGATTGAAATTGCGTTAGAGACTTTGAAACTTAGCAGCGCTATCACCGATCTTGCAGGTGAATATGTAGGCGATGTGGCACCTGGCTTTACCCATCTGCAACATGCTCAACCAGTTTCATTTGGTCATGAATTAGCTAAACATGCTCACAGCCTAGGTCGGGATGTCTCAAGAATCTCAGATTGGCTGATCAGGAGTAATCTCTCGCCTCTTGGAGCAGGAGCGCTAGCCGGGTCATCACTTCCACTAGATCCGGAATCAAGTGCTAAGGAGCTTGGGTTTAGCGGAGCTATAGCGAATAGTATCGATGCAGTTAGCGATAGAGATTTTGTCGCAGAGGCGCTCTTTATTATCTCCTTAATCGGTATTCATCTATCAAGAATTGGTGAGGAGTGGAGCCTCTATGCCAGCAGTGAGTTTGGCTGGGTTGAATTAGATGATGCTTATGCAACGGGCTCTTCGATTATGCCGCAGAAGAAAAATCCCGATGCAGCAGAACTTGCAAGGGGAAAAGCTGGACGCTTTATTGGATCACTGACTGGATTATTGAGCGTTCTTAAAGGTCTGCCCTTTGCCTATAACCGTGACTTGCAAGAGGATAAAGAGCTGACATTTGATGCGCTAGAAAATCTCCTGCTTTTACTTCCCGCAATTACTGGGATGGTTGCAACTAGTAAATTTGATAGAGAGAAGATGAGAGCAGCAGCGCCCCTTGGTTTTTCCCTAGCTACTGAGATTGCCGACTTTCTAGTACTTAAGGGGGTGGCTTTTCCTATCGCCCACGATGCCGCAGGTAAAGCGGTTAGAAGATGTGAAGAGCTTTCAATTGAACTTGATAAATTAAGTGATTCAGATCTTAAGAGTATCCATCCTCTCTTAAGTGGCGAGGTTCGAAACCGTCTTAATCTTGATGCAGCCTTGGCTGCTAGAGCTAGTACCAGTGGAACTGCCCCTGAGAGGGTAAGGAAACAGATTGCTAATTTACGTACAAAAATTTCTGTTGACGCTAGCGAATTTGCCGGCGAGCGGAAGAGATTTTCAGGCATGATGGACCAATGAGCAAAGCGCTTCTAGATGATTTAACTTGGCGCGGCTCTATCGCCCAAAGCACAGATAGAGCTGAGTTAGAGAAGTATCTATCGAGCCCTGGAGCAAGTCTTTATCTTGGATTTGATCCAACAGCACCAAGTCTTCACATTGGAAATTTAGTTGCTTTAACGCTGCTTCGCCGGTTTCAATTAGCTGGCTATAAACCAATCGCACTTGTTGGTGGAGCCACAGGTTTAGTAGGAGATCCAAGTGGGCGAAGTGCGGAGCGAAGCCTAAATGAGGCTGATTTGGTTGCCGATTGGGTTGATCGAATCAGGAAGCAATTAGAAGGCTTCCTTGATTTCACCGGCAAGAACGCAGCGATTATGGCAAATAACCTTGATTGGACTGCTCCAGTTTCAGCCATTGAATTCCTAAGAGATATTGGAAAGCACTTTAGCGTCAATCAGATGTTAGCTAAGGATTCAGTGGCCTCTCGCCTTGAATCAGGTGGCATTTCCTATACCGAATTTTCCTATCAAGTGATGCAGGCCTTTGATTATCTGGAACTCTTCAGAAGACATAATTGCGCTCTACAAATTGGTGGTAGCGATCAATGGGGAAATATAGTGGCAGGTGTTGATCTAATTCGTCGCGTTGAGGCAAAGGGCGCGCACGCCCTAACAATCCCTCTTCTTGCAAAAGCTGATGGAACAAAGTTTGGCAAAACTGCAGAGGGAGCAATCTGGCTAGATTCAACTATGACATCGGCCTATGCGCTCTTTCAATTTTTCTTAAATTCAGATGATAGAGATGTTGAACAATTGTTAAAGACATTTTCATTTAAGTCTCGCCTGGAGCTAGAGGCGCTCTTTGAATCACTCAAAACAAATCCTGGGGCGAGAGAGGCCCATCGAGAACTTGCCAGAGAGGTAACAACACTTCTTCATGGCGCTGATCAAGCAAGAAAGGTGGAAGCTGCAGCAAAAGCGCTCTTTGGTCAGGGCGAGATAAGAGATCTTGATATTGAAACCTTAAAGTCAGCGCTAGCAGAGCTTCCAAAGGCAAGAATTAAAAAGGGAGCAGAGATTCCTTCCTGGGTTGATTTAATTACTAGCTCTGGAGTGGTGGAATCTAAGTCTGCTGCGCGCAGAGTAATAAAAGAGGGCGGGGCATATTTAAATAATGAGAAAATTACCGGCGAGGATTTCGCACCAAAGAGTTCTGATCTGCTCCATGGCCAATTTCTCTTGCTCCGCAAAGGAAAACGCGATCTGGTCGCGGTAGAAATCACCGCTTAGAGGATTTGCACCCCTTAAAAAAGAGCGTTATTCTTGGCTCCCTCGCTACGAAATCGGACTTCAACACCAGGCCGAGTAGTCGAGCAAGAACTTCCCTAGAAGCTAAAACCGTTATTTATCAAGGTTTTTTGGCCTCTGCAGCCCTTTTTTGGGGTTTTGCAGTGGCGATTTGACCCCAAGTGATTAAAGGCCTAGGTTTCTCCTTCTGCCCTTTAAGCGGGGTGGATTGGTTGTGCCCTGCCAACGGCTGTAAGGCCCGGAATCGGTGCGCACCCGTACCTTGAGAACTCAACAGCGTGACAAAAGTCAATGCCAATTACCTCGATGAGGTATGGCTTTATTGCCATGCCCGTCGAATCCTTTGTAAATAAATCAATTGGTCAAAGACAATAAATAAACGACAGTTTGTTATGTCTTTCGCCGGAATCAACGTCTCGTTGAATCAAAATTCAATGGAGAGTTTG
>SXMA01000124.1 GCA_005777515.1 Actinomycetota bacterium
GGATCTGAGTGCGGGAATTCGCGAACAACGGGGACAACAAGTGCAGGCAATTCCCTTCAGAGAACGCCAACTGAAAATCGAGCAAAGACATCCAAGAATTTGGTTAAGTTATGCCTATGACCTTCGTGCTGCCGGAAGGCTAAGTGAAGCCCGTGCTGCATTTGAGAAAATGAAGGAGTTCCAAGTATTTTTGACTCAAGATATAAAAGATCAAATTCCTCAGATTGAAAAGGATTTTGAATCAATTCCAAGTGGGAATTAAGCCACTACAGTGAGAAAGTTTTTCATTAGTTTACTTTTCTTTACTCTTGCTTTTAGTGAAATCTACCCTGCTTCTTCTTCTCCAGTGGTGAAAATCATAGACATTGTTGGAGTTTCATTTGGAAGTAACTCAAATAATTCAGCATCGATCGAGCTGGCTACTTCAAACTTAACAGAAAAAAATCTGCCTTACTGGAATTCGGTCCTTAGTAAATCTAAAGCAAGTAATGAATTAAAATTAGGAATAAAGGATTTTTCACCATTATCATTAAAACCACCCATTAACTGCGATGGCAATACGTCCATTCGCTATATAGAAACAGTCAAATCACTCTTGCAACCAAGATATCCAGGCATAGACTTTAATAATCGATATTTAGTTGTTTTAACCCCGAGACTGAACTGTGTTTGGGAGGCAATAAGCAGCGTTAATCAGAACGGTAAGTGGTCGGGAGGGATGATTCTTAATGGAACAGATAAAGAATTTGTAATTTCACATGAGCTAGGTCATGCGCTAGGCCTTGGTCACTCTAATTTGCTAGCGTGTAATCTTGGGAAAACAGACGGAGATTGGCTTAATGACTGCCGCGGTATTGAGTACGGAGGAGCTGTCGATGTTATGGGAAACGTCGAGGTCAGGACTTCGTTGTCGACCTATCATCTGTGGAGAATGGGACTTTTAGAAAATCAGGATGTCAAGGAACTTTGGAATAGTCAAGAAGTTGAGCTCAGTTCAGTTGATGCGAGCAAGGGGTTTAGATCTATATTTCTTCGAGATAAGGACGCTAGTTATTGGATTGAGTATCGCAGAGAATCATTTAATGGTTTAAACAAACCTGGTTTGGTAATTTATCGCATCGATCCTCCACCACCTGGCGCCATAGTCTCTCCAAACCCAGATTACATAGATGGGGTGGAATTAAGTGACGGAGTATCAACAGATATGTGGCTAATCAATCTTGATGACTACCAATACCTCAGTGGCAGAGCATCTGGATCGATGACACTTCCTTTAGGAAAGAGTTTTGTGACTAAGTCTGGAGTGGCAAAAATTGAGTTTGATTCTGTTGACTTTGAAAAAGTAAAGGTCAAAATAACTCGATCTCCAGATTTAGTCTCACCTCCTACCCCTGAGTTTGAAGATCCTAAATCCTGGTTTAGCCCAGATGCAGCAATTCTAAAGTCAGGAATCACATTTGAAGATAAGGATTCAATTATTAGTTTCTATGAGATTGAAGCTCCAGGTGGCATAAGAAAAGTTGAGAGTTATTTGTCAAATTTTCAACCTTCACCTAAGTATCCACTTACCCCGCCTATAACTGTTCTAGGAAAAGATTTAGCTGAGGGTGAGTATGACTTGCGAGTTAGAGCGGTCGATGCCTGGGGTAATCGCAGCGCGTGGTCGGATTATGTTAAAGTTTCGATTGATAGAGGTTATCCGGAGTTTAAAAAAGAGGTCTTTGTATCTGGAACTTTAGGTTTGAATGCAAAAGTTAATTTCTCGGTAAGTGACAAAGGTTCGGGGATATGTCTCAGTCGAATCTACAATGGCACGGGCTTCTCGATAGCGCAATCAATAATTTCTAATCCAGATTCTTTAGCTATGCCCCTAAACAAACTAAAAGGCACTTTTGAGAGTTTTGATTGCAAAGGTAACGGTATTCGGACAGATATTGAAGCCTCGGTAAGTAAGGTACCAGTGAGCAAGATGAGAAAGCTAGGTAAGTGGCAGATTTCTACCGACGCCTGGGGAAATCAAGTTGGGGTTTGTGAGGGTAAATGCTCTGCTTCATTTACCGTGCGTGGTGCCTATACATTATTCGCAGGCAACTCAACAGGTGATGTCTTAATTAACAATAAAAAGGTGAGCAAGTTTTTCTCTGGGGATTCAGACAAAGAAAGAATTGTGTATTCTGCAAACTTGGGCAATAAGAGTGCGACCGCTCGAATATCTGGAAATAACCTGAAGATATTTGATGCCTATATGCTCAAAGCAGTATTCGGCCAGACCGCTCAGATTAGGAGATCAGCGCCTTATGTTGATCCAACCCTTCCTGAAAGCAGCCAAAGTGAATTAAGAGACCTTGGGTTTTCTTTTAATGACTTTGAGGAATCCTGGATTGTTCAACCTTTAGCAAAAGGAACTACTCTTGAAAGTCCTACTCTAGATTTGTGTTATGAAAATTATGATTCAGACAAGAAGCGAATGTCGAGAAGACAGCTGCAAGTGTTTCAAAATGGTTCGCCTTACCTATTTCTTTCGACAGAGGTTGTTAAGTATGAATCCGTTGCTGGGGCAGAACTAGCAAGGAAAGAGTTGATACAGCGCTTAGACGACTGTATCAAGCTGGGTGGATTCAAAACCACTAGCGGTGATATTGAAACCTATGAATTTTTGTCCTTAGACTCAAAAGGAAGTAAGTATATAGAGGTTGATAATGGATTTTTGATGCATGTAAAGATTGGTGCTGGAAATAACGCCAGGTGGTTACTTGCATATTATCAATTCAAATCAAGTTATTTCTCAGGACTTTATATTGTCAAACCAAGTCAGAGCCCATTTTCGTCATCTGAACTTTCTGAGTGGGAAGCGGTAAGACAAGTAATTAGTGCTCGATTGCTCCAGAAATGAAAATAGCAAATAGTGGCTGAAAGAGCTGAAAAGATCTGGGTAGTTGGTGAGGCTCTCATGGATCTGATACCAGTAGCTGGGGGAAGAATTTCAGAGATGGTGGGAGGGGGTCCCTGTAATAGCGCAAAGGCCTTGGCTCGCCTAGGTTTTTCAACTACTTTTATTGGTGGTATTTCAAGTGATAGCTATGGCAAGGCGATAGAGGGCGAGCTTTTAGATAGTGGGGTTAGCCTAGATTTTGTACATCGCTCTGATCTTCCAACTGCGCTTGCCATAGCAAGTATCAATGAAGCAGGTCTTGCTAGCTATGAATTCAAGTTAGATTCAACAGTTAGTTTCAACTTCCACTCCTCTTGGCTTCCTAAAGAGGATGCTGAGGTAATTCACATTGGCTCAGTTGCCACCCTATTAGAGCCAGGTGCTTCTGAGCTATATAACTGGCTATCAAGTAAGAGCGCAACGGTAGTTTTTGATCCCAATGTCAGACCTTCAATTCAAGGCAATAGAGAGATCTATCGAAATAGCGTTGAGAGATGGATAGATCTAGCAAAGATTGTGAAGCTAAGTGAAGATGATTTCGCCTGGCTCTATCAATCGCCAGAGAGTGAAGTAATTGCCAACTGGCTCTCAAGAGGCACGGAGATAGTTGTTGTGACAAGAGCTGAGAAGGGCTTATCTGCCTTTACTAGAGATTGGCGAATTGATTGCCCTGCGGCAAAGGTTGAATTGGTAGATAGCGTTGGAGCGGGCGACACAATTGGAGCAGTAATTGTTGAGGGCCTTCTTAAATTCGGTCTAGATGGGCTAACAGCAGATGTATTAAGGCAAGTATTGGAGCGGGCGGCAAAAGCTGCTGGAATTACCTGCTCTAGAGCTGGTGCTAATCCGCCCTGGAAAGAAGAGTTAGATTTAGCGCTATGAGCCTTCTTCATGCAATTGATGGTGGTGAGATCTCACTTGAGATTGATGTTGATCAAGGGGGAAGAATCTCATCTCTAAGATTTAGAGATATTGAATGTGTGCTGCCATTTAGAGGTCAGGTGCTTACCTGGGGTTGGTATCCCATGGCTCCTTGGGCGGGGCGAATCAAAGATGGTCTAATTAAAAATAGCAGTGGAGAAGAATTTCAACTACCAACAAATCTTGCCTCACCTCATGCAATCCATGGCTTTGCCCCAACCTCCTCCTGGCAGGAGATAGGTAATGGATATTTTGCACTTGATCTTCCAGAGCCATATTTGGAAGCAAGAGTTGAGCAGAGATTTGAACTTCTTGATAACGCTCTGCGTTGGTCTTTAGAGTATGAGACAGGGCAATGCGATCTGCCATTTTGGATGGGGCTTCATCCTTGGTTTCCAAGAGAGTTTGATAGAGGTGGGGCTGCCGAAATTAATTTTCATCCTGGAAAAATGTTTGAACGTGGCAGTGATTACCTGCCAACTGGAAAGTTGATAAACCCAACACCTCCCCCTTGGGATGATGCCTTTACTCAAGTGCGAGGAGTGCCAACAGTTTCTTGGGAGGATGTATTGCAGATAAAGATTGAATCAGATGCGCCTTATTGGGTGGTCTATGACCAAGATCCTGAAGGGGTCTGCGTTGAGCCACAGAGCGCTCCGCCTGATGCTGCAAATCTTGGTATCTCAAGTGATACCTATCTTGAAGCGCTCTTTGTATTTGAAGAGATTTGATAGGTTTGAAAAGTGATTAATAGAGAACACTTAAAGGCCCTGCATCAAAGAGAGATGGAACGCTTTATCTCCCGCACTCCAAAAAGCGCTGCCCTCTTTGAAAAAGCTAGAGAGGTGATGCCTGGCGGGGTTCCTATGTCTTGGATGTCTAAATGGCCGGGTAAATACCCACTCTTTGTTGAATCAGCAAAAGGCGCTCACTTTATTGATGTTGATGGCAATGAATATATCGATCTCTGCTTAGGAGATACGGGATCGATGACGGGGCACTCACCAAAGCCGACGGTTGATGCGATTACCGCTCAGCTGGCACAGGGCATGACGGCGATGCTGCCCACTGATGACGCAGTTGCAGTGTCATCGGAGCTAGCGCGACGCTTTGGACTTCCGCTCTGGCAATTTACAGTCTCAGCAACTGATGCAAATCGTCATGCGATTAGATATTCACGGTTGATTACGGGGAAGCAGAAAGTGATTGTGATTGATCGCTGTTATCACGGCTCGGTCGATGAAACCTTTGCAACCTTGGATGCTTCTGGCAATACCGTAATGCGTGAGGGAAATATTGGCGCTCCTGTTGCACTTGATCTAACAACAAGGGTTGTGGAATTTAATGATCTCGGCGCCATGGAGGATGCTTTGAAGAGGGGTGATGTTGCAGCAATCTTGATGGAGCCTGCGATGACCAATGTTGGAATTGTTCTCCCTGATGATGGATATTTGGTTGCAGTTGGTCAACTAGCACGCAGGTATGAAGCGGTATGGATTATCGATGAGACCCATACGATTTCGGTGGGACCTGGCGGCATGACTGCGGATTTGGGATTAAAGCCTGACATCTTGACGATTGGTAAGGCCATTGGTGGGGGGCTGCCAACTGGAACATTTGGTATGACCCACGAAATTGCTTCACAGATTGCCAAAGAGACTGAGCGCGAAGTAATAGATACGGGCGGAATTGGTGGAACTCTTGCTGGAAATGCCCTATCTCTTGCCGCAGTAAAGGCAACTCTTACTCAAGTATTAACTGATGAGAACTTTATAAAGATGATTGAGCTTGGAAATCTATGGTGTGATGGAGTTGAGGCAGCGGTAACTGAATTTAAGCTGCCCTGGCATGTTAACCGCCTTGGGGCTCGCGGTGAGTATCTCTTTCAAAGAAGCGCTCCAAAAACTGGAGGCGAGGCGGCAAGAGCTGGTGATTTTGAGTTAGAGCAATATATTCATCTGCGCCTGCTTAATGATGGAATCCTTCTTACTCCATTTCACAATATGGCCCTTATGTCGCCTTATACAAGCAGGAGCGATGTTGAAGCACATACCGCTGCCTTTAGAGCGATGTGTCAGGAGCTAGTGAGAGCCTGAAGTTCTTGGTTTGATAGTTCAACAATTGGCATGATTTCTTTAATCTGCTCTAGCTTTGTTGCTGATGCGATAGGGGCTGAGACTGTTACTTGAGCTCTAAGCCAGGCAAGTGCAACTGCAGCAACTGATGTATTTTGATCCTTAGCAATCTGATCTAGCTTTTCAATTATCTCCCATCCTCGATCGTTGGCATAGTTGGTATTGACACCATTTGCTCTTATTGACTCAACGCTCTTTCCCTTGCGGTATTTTCCGGTAAGAAAACCGCGAGCAAGGCCATAGAAAGGAATTTGCGAGAGGCCATTGGACTTTAGAGTTGGCATCAAAGTATTTTCATAGCCTCTATCCATCAAGTTGTATTGATCCTGTGATGCGATATAGGAGGCAAGGTTTAGCTTCTTTGAAACATCTAGGGATTCTTGCAGCCGCTCTGGGGTGAAATTAGAAGCAGCGATATATCTAACTTTTCCTGCCTTAATCAGTGAGTCATATGCTCCAAGACTCTGCTCTATTGGAGTCTCGAGATCATCTTGATGGGAGTAGTAGATATCGATGTAATCACTTCCAAGGCGCTTTAGTGAATCTTCGCAGGCAGAGATGATGTTTGAAGCCTTAAGTCCTGGCTTGGTATCGAGCTTTCCCACCTTTGTAGCAATAATCATCTGCTCTCTATTGCCTCTTTTTTTCATCCAATTACCAATGATCGTTTCTGATTCACCGCCAATATGGCCTGGGGCCCATTGGGAGTACATATCTGCAGTATCAATGAAGTTTCCACCGCTATCGGCATAGAAACTTAGTACCGCTTCAGAGTTTTCTTTATCTGCGCTATAGCCAAAGACATTGCCACCTAGACAGAGTGGATAGATAGATAGATCAGTATTGGCAAGTTTAATCATTAGCTAGATCTGCAAGCTGGGAATCTTTAGGTGAGACATTGAAGCGATATCCCACATTTCTAACAGTTCCAATTATTGCTTCAAACTCAGTTCCAAGCTTTGATCTAAGACGTCTGATATGGACATCAACAGTTCTAGTGCCACCAAAGTAGTCATAGCCCCAGATCTCCTGCAGTAGTTGAGATCGAGTAAAGACTCGCCCTGGATGCTGGGCAAGGTATTTTAGAAGTTCAAATTCTTTGTAGGTTAAATCAAGTGCGCGACCTTTAATCTTTGCGGTGTAGCTCTTCTCATCGATTATTACATCGCCGCTTTTTATCTCACCTGATGTTGGATCTGCTTGGATTCGAAGCGCCTCTAGTTTTCCAATAGCTACTCTAATTCGTGCATCAACCTCTGCAGGTCCTGCGCTATCGAGGATGACATCATCAAATCCCCAATCCGCACTCGTTGCCGACAGGCCGCCTTCGGTAGTAATTAATAGCAATGGGCAGCCAATTCCTGTTGTCTTTATTAATTTGGTGAGTGACTTAGCTGCGCTTAGATCTCGTCTGGCA